>QMVZ01000160.1 GCA_003661365.1 Thermoproteota archaeon
TACCATGTCATCCGTTTTATAGCTCCACTCCACCTTTCCACTGGAGCTTAAGCAGTAAACCTTATGATCTGAGGAGCCCACAACAACCTCCATCTCCCCATCATTGTCCAAATCAGCAATTGCGGCAGACGACCATATCCCAGTACCTGTCTTATAGCTCCACTTCAAAGTTAAGGTTTCATTTGTTATTCTTCCGTATCCATCAATGTATCCAGTGTGTTGCAAATTACCTCTAAACATCGGCCAACCTTTGGGAAGAGGCTGAGCCGCCAAGCAAGGCGTCGATAAGGAAAGGAAAATCAAAAGTAATAGTTTCCTTTTCTCCAACCTTAAAACCATAAGAAAAGTTTAATTTAAAATTTACGGGATGGATAACAAATATACTCGTCAAAGAAATGCTCTGACAAGTAGATTTGAAAAATAGAGATGAATAAAGCATTTTCAATATTTACCAATATGTAGTTCAATTTTTCTTTTGGGATAGGTTCTCGTCGCAGTCTAGCACGGAGTGGCCCCTTATTTCCTCTTTGCCCTTAGGCGAGGTATTAAGAAGGGAGTCTTCTCCTTGTATTCTGTATACTCGTGGCCGAACCTAATCTCAAGTTCCTTCTCTTCAACAATCTTGATGAAGAGAAGTAGAGGAACCAGCACCAAAGCAACCAGTATGAAGATGGCAGAAATTGAGTTAAATATGAGAGAAAGACCTATATAGAGGAGTAATGTCCCGAAGGCCATTGGATTTCTACAATATTTGTAAGGACCAGAGGTTATCAGCCTTCTTGTTGGAACAACTGGTACGGGCGTACCTCTTCCTATCCTATGTTGAGTATAGACAGACCAACTTGCCAAAAAACCAACCCACAGTAACTAAAAGAAGACCCATGATTACGTTGGCCGGCTCTGAAAACACATTTTGAAGGCCTAAAGCAGGGACATGTTTGAAGACAGGGACAGGGACATGTTTGAAGAATAATTTCAAGATTATGGGATTGCCAACGAATTATTTTGAAGCTTGAAAGATGTCATCTCGTGTGCGTGAAAGTAACATTTCGCGAAATATATGGCGAAAACTCTTTGCCTATGTTCTTATAACTAGTTACTAAGAACCCGTTTGTTGAAGCCCTTTCTGGAATCGTTTCAATGACTCTCAAGCATTCCTTCAGGAGTTCGATGAGTTCTTCCTCAGTAATTGGTGCCTTTCTACCATCAGAAGACATTGAACTAGCAGATTCAGAAACATGGCTAAAGCTCCTCCAAAGGGTCCAATGATTATGGCCGCTAAAGCACCTCCAACTAAATGTGCGCTCGTTCCACCTGGAGTGGGCCAGTTAAGCATCTGAGCAGCAAAGATAGCTCCAGCCATTACAGACAGCATTGAAACATCTCTGTTAGCACTCTTGAAATATCTCCTTGTACTATACGCCAAAATGGCAAGAGACAGAACGTAGAAAGCCACACAGACCGCTGGATCAAGGTATCCATCAGGTATGTGCATTTGGCACCTTTCCTTAGTGTTACCAATTATATATAATAGTGTTACTAATGCCGCCATATGCCTTCCATACACCCCTTCAAAACATAGAAAAGAGAGAAAGCTTTACGCTTATATCCCAAAAAGCCATTAGAATGCATCAACAAGATCACGTGGCCCGAATAGGCAGAAAAAATAAGAATTGGAGAAGTTATAGCGACGAAATCTATAAAAAGACATTATCATTTAGATACGATGCCCGAACTCCTAGAACCGTTGGCAGAAACAGGGTACTTGATACACCTAGCACTGGTCTCGGTATTTGCCCTATTGTACGCCAAGAGAAGATCAGTGGTCTTGCTCCCAGCCATAATGTTCGCCTCCTTAATGTGCTCTTTCCTAGGACTTCAAGCCCATGAAGTGCTTATCAGCATATCTCCCCTGGCAGCAGCCCTAATTGTATTTGTAGCTGGTTTGGAACTCGATGTTGAGACTTTCATGGCTGAGAAGGAGAAGCTCTTCCTTATGTTCTCAATTGAAGTCATGATATTCCTCTCCCTGTTTTATCTCCTGAGCATTACCCTTGGAGGACCTATTTCGCTAGCTCTGGTGGCAATAATGGTAGCCTCTAACGAGATGTTCGTTTTAGAGCTGAAAAAGGTTGGAGACGAGAGACTAGCAAACTTTGGCATAGCTCTATCGGTGTTAGAGGACTCTTTGGCGGTCTTCTTACTGTCAATAGGCTTTTTCACAGAAAAGAGCCTGAAGGGAATAAGGATCCAAGCATTGGAGGCCCTTACCATAACGGCCTTGCTGATACCGACCCTTTATCTATTTGCCAAGCCCTTTAGCAGGTACATTAAGGACACATCAAGACTGGATGCAAGAATTTTCAGCACAATTCTGTACATCTTCGTTCTAACATCAATTGGGCATGCCTTACATGTTCCAGAGGCAATCCCGGTGTTTATAGGAGCTCTAATGCTCTCCATTTATGGGTTCGACAAGGAAACCTTTGAGAGCATAGAGCACTATCTGATGCTGGCTCTGTTGGGATTCATCTCATCTCTACCCTTTAGCTTAGAAGCAGATATGGGTTCAAGAGAATTCTTGATGTCAATGGGATATGGTTTCATGCTGGCTTTAGCTGCTTTCATGTTGAGAGGACTAATGCTGCTTATTTCCTCCATTTTGGCTGGGTTCACCTTGGAGGAAGCCTTGAAAATTTCGTTGACTCTTGCAAATACGGGGGAGTTCGGGCTAATAGTTCTTGCAGGGATGACCAGAATTTTACCTCCGACCGTTGTGTTTGCAGCCATGTTTGCCTATGCTTTCAACCTAACCCTTGAATCGGAGGTGACGTTGAGGGTGGAGAAGCTAGTCCCATGGCTCATAAGTAAGATGCCTAGGAAGTTGGCAGAAACTCTAAAATCACTTAGCTCTCAAGCAGCCGCATCTCTTGGGGATCCCGAGTTTAAAGGATGGATGTATGGGGCAATTGTGAGGTTAATACTCATATACGTGCTCTTGACGGTCTCAAAACTCTTGCCTCCAGGTCACAAACTAGCTGGTCTAGTATTTGCAATGTTTTCAATGGGCGCTTTCATTTCGACAATCCAGCACACATACACGTTCTTCGAGAGACACATATTAAGCGAACTCAGCGAGTTTGAGAGGGTTGAAAGTTCGTTTTTCCTGATATTAAGGCTGCTACTGACCTACATGGCTCTGGCCCCCGTAATGGACCTCCTTGAAACTCTGATAAAAACAGAGGAAGGCCTTTGGCTTCCTCTTTCCTCTCCAATATCTCTAATTGGGATGTTTGTAACCGCTTACCTGGTGAACAGCATTACTAACTGGACGATAAAGAAACTAATGCGTCAATCAAAATCAAAGGAGACCATTTAGTCAAGAATCAAGATTATGAAATAATTTATTTAAACAGGAACTTAGAATCTATTTTAAACCAACCACTTTCAATTTAAAATAAAATGGGGAAGTGCTCTCCTCATAACGGAAGGAGAGCGTAGGACAGGAATAGTGGAAGAAAGGTTATTGATAAGATGTTCTGAAGCTTCACCAAGATGTGTAACGAAGGCCCTGCCGTATCTTTTAGAGGATCACCAAATGTATCCCCGATGACAGCTGCTTCGTGACTCTTTGAGCCCTTTCCTCCGAAGTTTCCAGCTTCTATGTACTTCTTTGCGTTGTCCCAAGCCCCTCCAGCGTTGTACATGAACATGGCAAGTATAGCTGAAACCACTTTGACAGCAATTAAGTAAGCCGCTAGGGCCCATACATTCAGCAAGAAGCCTATGACAACTGGGGCTATGAGACCAAGCATGGTCGGAGGAACCATCTCCTTCAACGCGTTCTTAGTGGTTATGTCCACGCAAGTCGAATAGTCTGCCTTCGCCTTTCCTTCTAAGAGTCCCTTAATCTCTCTGAACTGCCTTCTGACCTCTTCAACAACCTGAAATGCTGCATGACCCACCGCTCTTATGGCCCAAGCAGAGAATAGGAAGGGAA
>QMVZ01000161.1 GCA_003661365.1 Thermoproteota archaeon
ATCGACGACATACTTGATTACTCTGAGAGGAGAATCAGGAAAAAGATATCAGAGATAAGAGAAGGATCCTATGAGGCAGAGGACTATCTGGAAAGCACTGGAACGGAGGATAAACCCGTAAGGCTGAAAGTAAGGGTTCAAGTGAAAGGAGATGAGATCTCTTTTGACTACTCTGGCACCGATCCTCAAGTAAATGGGCCGGTGAATGCTGTTCTTGGAGTGACTTTGGCTGGAATTTATTATGTCTTAATGTGCATTACAGATCCAACAATTCCCATGAATGAGGGCTGTTTCAGACCTGTTTCTGTGAACGTACCAAGGGGATGCGTGCTGAATCCAGTAAGACCAGCTCCCGTGGGAGGAGGAAACGTTGAAACGTCTCAGAGGAATGTAGATGTGCTCTTTAAAGCTCTTTCAAAAGCTATTCCCCAAAAAGTTTGTGCAGCTGGCCAAGGCACGATGAACAATGTTTGTGTTGGTGGAATAGATGCCTCAGGGAAACAGTGGGTCTTCTATGAGACAATAGGCGGGGGGTACGGAGGGAGGCAAGGGCTTGATGGAGTTGACGGAGTTCAGGTCCACATGACAAACACAATGAATACTCCAATTGAGGCAATAGAAGCGTCTTACCCTGTTCTATTCTTGAGGTATGAGCTTAGAAAGGATAGTTGTGGGGCTGGAAAATGGAGAGGGGGCTGTGGCATAGTCAGAAGTTGGAAGCTTCTTGGAGAGCGTGCTTCACTCTCCTTAATGGCAGAAAGGCATAAAATAGCTCCGTGGGGTCTCTTTGGCGGGAAACCGGGGGCTACCGGTAGGGCTTTTATAATTAAACCAGATGGGAGCAAGCTAGAATTACCTTCAAAGTGCACTGTAACAATGGAGAGAGGAGATATCTTCGTAATATTGACTCCGGGTGGAGGTGGCTATGGAGATCCGAGAGAAAGAGAGCAAAAAGCAATTTTAAGAGATTTTGAGAATGAACTACTTTCAAAGGAGAAAATCGTTGAGGATTATGGTTTCAATCCCCTTTAAGATTAAGACCTATTGGAATCTGGATTGGGGGTTCTGAGGGATCCGCGATCTAAAACATGCTTAAAGAATAAGAAAAACAACCTGGAGGAGATCCTTGTGGAGATAAGAAGATTGGTTCCAGACGACTATGAGAAGATGATAAGGTTATGGGAAGAAGCAGGATTACCTTACAAGCCAAAAGGAAGGGATAGTAGAGAGTCAATTGAGAAGCAGATGAAAGAAAACCCTGATTTCGTTATCGGAGCTTTTGATGGTGAGAGACTAATAGGAACCATCATAGCTTCCTTTGATGGTAGGAAGGGATGGATAAACAGATTGGCGGTGCATCCAGAATACAGGAGAAGAGGAATAGGACAACTACTCATAAGAAAAGCAGAAACCGTTTTTAAAGAAAAAGGGGCTTGGGTAATCTGTGCGCTTATCGAGAGGGAAAACAAGCCATCTTTGAACCTTTTCGAGAAGTGTGGCTACAAACCATCCAACGACATAGTATATGTGAGTAAGAGGGAGAGTGATCTTGTTTAAGGGAATTTACTGATTTCTCCATCTTAAGTAATGTTACACATATTCAGGGGCGGTTAACAGTATTGTGGTTTTAATGGCACCTCCTCATCTGCTTATTCCATTCTCATAGTAAATGAAAGTCTGAAAGTTGATGAACCTTCCATATCAGCCTAGTATAGATCTAATAGCAAGACCTGACACGATTAAGGTGGTTCCTAGAAGAGCTAGGAAGATCCTCAAAGCAATAAGAATGTGAGATAGCCAAGCCAGACTTGCCAGACTTATCTCAATCTTTTGCCCCTCAATAATTTCTGATAGCTTTACTGTAAGCTTAGAACCACCAATCTCGACTGGAATAACCACTTTACCCACTAAAGGGTTGTCAACAGTTATATTGAACGAATAAGACGCGATTGGAACTTCTATTTCTTTCGGTAGAAGGTTTGAAACATCTATTTCAACACTATCGATTGAAGGGAAGAGTACTGAGCTGATGACAAGTATTACGCCCAAAACAATGAGCATGAATGGAAGAGCTTTCTCCGCCCAAAACGACCTCATATGTAAATGCCCACAAATTAAGCTAAAGATTTTTCCTAATGTCTAAAGTTTTAAAGTCGTTCTGCGATCTAAGATTGGATGTCACTAGAATTAATCGACCTACCCACCGAAAAAAGGAGGGGCCTGGGCTTCTGGATCTGTTTACCAGCTGCTTTTATCGTAATAATCACTGGAATTTTTACAATGATTAGAAATGAAGTGCATACGCAACTAGGAATCAAGTTCGTGCCGGGATATCAGATAGGCCTTATGGAATCTGGTCTTATAATACTCGGTTTTCAAGCCGTTATGTATGGAGTTATGATGTTGTTTGGAGCCTGGCTTATCAAGAAGAAATACCCCGAATTTGGAGGTATACTCTCGATAATGGCATCTTTCCTGAATATCTTCAATTACATGGTAACCTCGTCCCTAGGACTTGGAAGGAGTTATCTGTTTATGCTAGGGACTCTAACAGGAATAGCAGGAGGTCTTGTTTCGTTAACCTTAAAGAGATGAGGGTTAACGTTCTCAAAGCTTACCTTTTCCCGCTAGGACGATCATGTATCTAGGATAGCTCATGTTCCTTGGAAGCGGAACTTCTGCGCTAAGTATCATTCTAGCCAACTCCTTAAACTTCTGTTTAAATTCTCTATACTCATTTCTTTCAATGACCTCTCTTCCCTTCTCAGTTAGATGGAACCTTCTATCGCCGTTCGTCTTCACAACCTCCTGGAATATTAGTCTGTAAAGTGTGCTTCTGCTGGCATACCTACCCAATTTTTTAATTCCGCCATATTTCTCATTTGCTTCAATTAACATGAGGACAGCAAACTCTTCATTCTCGTATATCAGCTCCATTAATTTCCTCAGCAACTCGTTTTGAGAGTAGGGAAGGATAATTTGCTTGACCTCCTTGTGCTTCATGCTTATGAGATAGTTTCGCAAATCAATTTTAATTTTTTGTAAAAAGCAACAGGTCCAACTAGTATCGCTAAAAACCGGGCTTTATCACTACTGACAAATGGTCTTTAAGAAATCCTTATTTAGTTCCGTTGTCGATCCTCATATATGGCATCTCTGAGTCCTCTAATGGTCATAAAACCTGGAAGTGATTTATATGAAGCAATCATGGAGCTCTTAATAATGTACACAACTGATGAGGCCTTAATAATTGAATTTGAGGGAGATAGAGCCTTTTTCGTGTTTGGAACAGAAAGATTCGTGTTCTTGGTTGGTAATGAGGTAGAAATCTACAATCTGGCGGACTTAGCTAAGTTTTTCGTAAAAGAAGGGGTAAAACCAGATGTAGCAACTACAGAACCCTTCTGGTATCCTTCCAAATACCTAAACCAGTGGTTGAAGATTCTAAAAGAACTAGGTCATGATATGGCTAAGTTAAAGGCCATTCCTTATGATTTGGAGCAGACTGAGGGATAAAGACGCAAACTTTTTGATCTACTCAGTTGATCTACTTGGAGGAAGATAGGCGTCTTGTCGCTTCCCAAGTACCTTCTTGTAAGATTCCTTAATGCAGTCATCGTTCTCACAGTGGTGCTAATCATAACCTCGATGATCTTTAACAAGGCTGCCGAGGCACAACTAAAGAGCCAAATAGAGGAGGAAATAGCCATTGAGTTCAGTACCAATAGAGAGTTGGCAAAGTCCTTGGCAGGAAACCTAACAGCCTTGAGAAATTGGCAAGAAAACATTAGAAAAGCAAAATACAAGCAATATGGGCTAGACAAGCCGTTTATAGTGAGGGTTCTCATGAGATTAAGGCAACAATTAGCATTTGATTGGGGAAAAGCGCATTACCTGCACTCAAGTACAGGTGAAAAATCTGTTTCTGAAATAATCTCAGAGGCTCTACCAAGAACAACCCTACTCTTTGTTACTTGAAATATACTTGTAATTTTGATA
>QMVZ01000162.1 GCA_003661365.1 Thermoproteota archaeon
AGCATAGAAAAAGAAAATTTCAGGGAGATCTAAGTTGTTAGTAGTTACTGAGGATCTTGTAAAAGTATACAAGCTTGGAAAGGTAGAAATACCGGCTCTTAGAGGAGTTTCCTTGGACATAGAAGAGGGAGAGTTCTTGGGGATATTCGGTCCTTCGGGCTCGGGAAAGTCGACTCTTCTACATCTGATCGGTGTTTTGGACCTTCCAACTAGTGGACGGGTAATTATTGAGGGAGTTGATGTTTCCAAACTCAACGAAGACAAAAGAGCAGAGCTTAGAGCCAAGAAGATAGGCTTTGTTTTTCAGTTTTTCAACTTAATTCCTAGGCTAAATGCGCTGGAGAATGTTGCTCTTCCTATGGCCTTCATGGGAGTTCCGAGGTCGGAAAGGAGAGAAAGAGCTTTGAAACTCCTCGACCTTGTTGATCTTCGAGACAGGTGGAACCACAAGCCAAATGAACTTAGCGGAGGAGAGGAACAGAGGGTAGCTATAGCAAGAGCATTGGCCAATGACCCTTCAATTATACTTGCGGACGAGCCAACAGGAAATTTGGATTCCAAGACAGGAAAAGAGATAGTGAACCTCTTCAAAAGACTAAATGAAGAGGAAGGAAAGACCATAGTGATCGTTACCCATGATCAAACCATAGCTGAGGTTTGTAGGAGGATCATCTACTTGAGGGACGGTGTAATCTATAAAGAGGTGGTTAAATGAGGCGTTATTTCCTGTTGTTTGTTCTTGTATTTTGTGCGCTGTCGTTTGGGATGTCTTGGGTAGTATGTCAGGACCAGGAGGAAGGTCTGCGCTTAGGGAGGATCGGATGGGAATCTCTAGAGAGGCCTTCTAGAATACCTCCTGGAGCTAGAGGAGCTAAACTCATGATAGAGATAGTAAATCCGATGGAAGAAGATGTCCTTTCGGTAACAGGTTTACTGAAGGTTGAGAGCCCCTTCATGGACTTGGAAGGTAGGAGCGAAATCGTCCTAGTGGACTTCATTTCAACGATATCCTCAGGGGGATCAGGAGTTCTTGAATACTTCTTAAGCATAGAATCGTGGGCTGGAGTCGGGGAGTATAATTTAACACTTGAGCTTAATTACCTGGTTCCTCCGAGGGACAGGAGGAAACAAAGTCTAACCATATCCGTTCCTGTTCTAGGAAAAACTGATCTTAGGGTGGAGATACTTCCAGATAAGATCGATACTGGATCCAATAACATGTTGTTGGTGTTGAGAAACGTAGGGGATACTACAATCCTATCAGGAACCTTAAGCGCTTCGATAGACCAGACTACTCCAACTTATGCCCTGAGAACAGACCTCTCGTCCGTGCCGTTTCAGAAGATACCTCCGGGAGGGACTTATTCCGTTCCGTTTACTCTCGTGGTCCCAGAGGACTCAACAAACTCCCTAGTCAAGATATTTGTATCGTTGAATTTCTTGGATTCTTTCTACACGGAAGTAAGTAGAACAGTCGTCCTAGGTGTCCTCGTTGACAGAGAAATTAGCGAACCGATGGTAGTTAATACGGAATTACTTGTTCCTGATGAGGTGCTGCCTGGAGAGGCTTTTGAGGTTAGGTTAAAGGTAGCTAATATGGGAAACGAAGTAGCAAGGAATGTTAGGCTTAGAGCAAAGAGCTTGGACCCCGCTCTGAGCATTATTGGTTCGGATTCCTTTTATATGGAGGAATTGGATCCGGCATCCTTTGAATTTGTCGTTTTTCAAGCTGTTGTATCAAGTTCTTCTACTTCAGGCATACATAGTCTATCCTTCGTTGCAACTTACTCAGACGAAAAGGGAAGGGAATTCGCAAGTGAATTCTCAGCAGGCATCTTAGTTGCACCGTGGACAGAGGTTGAATTGATCAACCTTGAGTTCCCTGAAGAAGTTAGACCTGGGGAAGTCGCTGGCGTATCAGGCGAGATCCTTGTGATAGGAACGGAGAGCGCAGAATTTTTGGAGGTAAAGGTAATCGGCCCTGATGTCAATGAAAGAGAATACATTGGTAGGGTAGATCCTGATAGTCCTCTTCCATTTGAAGTGAGCTTTACAGTTCCAACCGATGCTAAGGATGAATATAGCCTGAACATCACCCTAACATACTATGACTCCCTGGGAAGAAAGATAACCACTTCTAAAGCGTTTAACATAACAATTTCCGAAAGAAATCAGGTAACACAGGTTAAACCAGGGGATAGAGGTATCTTACAAAAGATCGTTGAGTTTCTGAAGAGATTAATAGGGTTGTCCCCGTAGGTGATGTTTTGGACATTATTGAAGCATTTCTTATGGCTTTTGAAAGCATAAAAGAGAGGAAAATGCGCTCTACACTAACAACGCTTGGCATAGTTATAGGAGTTGCAGCTATTGTTGCTCTTCTCTCATTAGGAGAAGGATTTAGGCTTTCGGTGGTCGAAACTTTCAATACAATGGGAGCAGATGTTATAACGGTGTTGCCCTTTGCCTCTGATGGAGGTTCGCGCATAGGACGCGCAGAATCTATTAACCTCGAGATCAAAGATGTGGAACTCGTAGAAAGGGTTGATGGGATTGAAATAGCCACTGGAGCGATAATACAGAGAGCCACAATCGGTTCTGGGAAAGAGACGATGAGCGTGACCGTTATGGGCATAGATATGAGGGATTTCTTATCTCTTTATCCTGGAGTGGAACTAGCCGAAGGAAAAGTGCCGAAGACAAAGAGAGGGTCTTTCGTTGTGCTAGGCCAGCTAGTGGCAAATCCACCCACAGGTCAATTTACCTCAGCAGGGAAGAAGGTTAGATTGAGGGTATTGACGCACTCAGGTGAGTACATTGAGAGATCCTTCCTAGTTACCGCAATCTTGAACACTACAGGAATTTTCTTCCCCGTAAACCTTGATCAGGCAGTCATTATGCCTTTTGAGACAGCTAGGAAAACCTTTAGCACAGGGAAAACTGTTTCAGCAATCATGGCAAGAGCTGAGGATCCCTCCATCGTTGAAGAGGTATCAGAAGAGATAGAGGAGATGTATGGCGAACAGGTAACTGTCTTCTCCGTGAAAATAATTTTGGATGCAATAAACGAAGTTGTAGGCATCTTAAACCTTGTTTTAGGAGGAATTGCTGCTATATCTCTTTTCGTGGCTGGAATAGGTATTCTAAACACCATGCTAATAACCGTAATAGAGAGAACCAGAGAAATAGGGATTCTCAAGGCAATAGGAGCAAAGAGGAAGGATATAGCCCTAATTTTCTTGAGTGAAGCGTTTCTAGTTGGACTCACTGGAGGAACTATGGGAATAGTTGTCGGATTCGGCTTTGCTAAAGTGTTCGGGAGTTTTGGCGGAGCAATCTTCGGTGCGGAGAACTTGACAATTTCTCCTGTGTTGTCCATGAAATTAGTCCTGTCAAGCCTTTCTTTTGCAGTTTTAGACTCTGTGATCTTTGCTCTTTATCCTACAATGAAAGCAGTTAAGCTTCAGCCAGTTGAGGCCTTGAGATATGAGTGAGCTGGTGTTATGACACATTGAAACGATCTTAATGTTAAAAGACAAAAAGCTATAGAAAGGGATTTGAAGATACCGTTTGCCTTATGGAGCTTCAAGAAAAGGCTATCGATGTATTAAAAGCCTTGAAAGAAAAGGGCATGTCCTTGGCGGTTACAACACTTAAAAGAAGGAGGAGCATTGTAGAGCAAGAAATGCATTACCCGAGAGTTAAGAAGTTTTTGATCTCCTTATTACCCGCGAAAATTTCAGATTTCAGTAGAGAAAGCTAACCTTAGAAAACATTGTCGAAGTTCGGACTAAGCAGTTCATGACTGCTCTCTCCTTATTGTGGACAGAGCCAAGGAAGACGTTAATTGTAGGGGGTTCTTAGACCCAAGATTGCTACAACTGATGAAAACGTGAAGTGGCTATGTATCACAACGGCTTACGTCTTTTCTAGCTTTGTATACAGCAGGATGAATTGGAATCTCAATGGAGGGCTTTCTGTCTCCTGAAAGAATGTTC
>QMVZ01000163.1 GCA_003661365.1 Thermoproteota archaeon
CACAGGCACAGGATAGAACACGCATCGGTTGTGAATCCTAAAATAATTGAGAGAATGAGAAAACTTAATGTCGTTGCAGTTTGCCAGCCCCACTTCATATTTACTGATTTTTGGGCAAAGGACAGGCTTGGACCGGAGAGAACAAGGTGGACTTATGCCTTGAAATCGCTCAGAGAGAATATTGTTGTAGTTGGTTCCTCTGACTGTCCCGTTGAGCCTATAGACCCACTAAGAGGAATTTGGGCCGCAGTAACTAGACCGTTTTTGCCCGAAAATGAAAAACTAACAGTCGAGGAAGCCATTGAAATTTACACGAAAGGAGGCGCTTATGCATCGTTCGAAGAGAATGAAAAGGGATCAATAGAAGAGGGAAAGCTAGCAGATCTTGTAGTGTTATCTGAAGACCCAACAAAAATCGATCCTGATAAAATAAAGGACATAAAAGCTGATATGGTGGTGGTTGACGGGAAAATAGTTTACGAGACAAAAACTTAACATCTTAATATATCAAACACATGTAATGGTCTTAATAAATACTTTTTTATGAAATAAAGGCTTTATCTAATATTGAAGTTTGAATAGAAAAAGAGAAATAGATAAACTATCTTTTTGAGTTAAAGATTTACACTTACCTTTGTTATTTATAATTCGACGAAAAATTGTATTCATCTTCTAGAAGACCCTCAGCTGGGTTTATTCTAATTGTATTAATGTTAAACAGAAGTCCGTGCGGTCAGGTGTGTTTAACCAAAAGGACCGTGTCCATAGAATGATCTTTTTTCATGAAACTTTTAATCATGTTAATCTCGTTTATCCACGACTTTTCATAAAGGGCTATTTCATTAGAAAAAGTAATAAAGAAGACCCCTTCTAAATGATCTCAACGTAGAAACTCTAAAGGTGAGGAGTATATTGAGATATAGCAAGAGAGATTGTAGAATAGTCTTATCCGTTCTCTTAGCTGTTCTTGTTATCTTTCCAGCACTTAGCACTTTAAAGGAAACTCAAGCACAAAATGAGGTCGTAGTTCATCTAAACCTAAAGTTCGATATGGACACCCTTAACCCATTTGTTTACAGCTCCTACACGGCCGGTACTGTGCTAAGGAAGATATACGAGTCCATGTTTATCATGTCAAGAAACGGATCTTACATACCTTGGCTTGCAGAAAGGTGGGAGATTTCTGAGGATGCCAAAACATACACCTTCTACCTAAGGAAGGGCATTAAGTGGCACGATGGTCATCCCTTCACTTCGGCCGATGTAGCTTATACATTCCAGCTTAATATAGACTATAACTTCCATCCGGAGGTTACGAAACACATCGTGAAAATTGAAACCCCAGATGAGTATACAGTAAGATTCACCCTGAATGAAAGCTTAGTCACCTTCATTTGGCGCGCAGGTACCCTGATGATAGCTCCTAAGCACATATGGGAGAAGATAGAGGAACCAGATAAGTACGATAATCCAAACCCAATAGGAACTGGTCCATTCAAGTTTGTTGAGTGGGCTACAGAGCAGCACGTCATTTTAGAAAAGAACCCAGACTACTGGCAGGAAGGCAAGCCACACATAGACAAAATCGTGTATCACGTGATGCCAAATGTAGAAGCAGCAATTATGGCTCTAAAGGCTGGCCAGCTTGATGTAGTTGAGAACGTCATGCCAAATATGCTTGGAGCATTAGTGGGAATACCAAACGTTTCCGTGTACATGTCTCCTGTGATAAACAACAGATGGCTTGGTTTCAACCTGAGAAGGTATCCCATGAATTTACGTTTATTCAGAAAGGCCGTAAGCATTGCTATAGATAAAAAAGCAATCTTGTCTGACGTTCTGTATAACGTGGGCTTCTTAGGCTCTGATGGTTTCGTTATGCCCGTGCTGAAGTATTGGTATAACCCCAAAGCGGCATGGAAAGGAGCAAATATGACAGACGAGGAGAGAATTGCTTTAGCCAACCAGTGGCTAGATGCAATTGGTTCAACGGTAGGCGAAGATGGAGTAAGGGTCATGCCCAATGGAACTAGGCTTGAGTTTGATCTGCTTACTTTGGGAGACTACCCGACATTTGTTAGAAGTGCAGAAATAATTAAAGAAAGCTTAGAAAAGGTTGGAATAAAGATAAACGTCGTTCCTCTCGAAACTGGAACGGTCATAGATATCGTGTATTACTCAAACTTTGACTACGACATGTTCATGATGGGTTGCTCATATGCACCAGATCCAGATTTCTTATGGCTTGAGTTCTATGCAAGTCCACCAAATCCTGCTTGGGAGGCAGAGTGCGAAAATTACAAGAATGAGACTCTAGACTACTATCTTGACCTTCAGAGGAGAACTGCTGACATGGAGAAACGCAGGGAGTACGTATTTAAGTGCCAAGAAATATTGGCTGATGATGTTCCAGTCGTTGTGTTATGGCACAAGACCTATATAGATGCTTACAGGACTGACAGGTTCACTGGCTGGATACCAGAAGAGGGAATAATGGGAATCTTGACATTGATTAACTTAGAACCAATCAAACCTCCTGAGACCCCGGCTCCAACAAGCCCAACGCCCACTCCAGCTCCAGCCAAAGTTCCAGGATGGGTCTACGGTGTAGTAATCGTAGCTGCCATTGCGGTCATCGCTTCCTTAGCCTATGCCTTCTCGAAGAAGTAAGGAAGGTTTTTCCCTTCCCCTCTCTTTTTTTGAGGTGGTGATTGTTTGGAGTTTCGGGAATACGTAATTAAAAAATCAATTTTTAGTTTGATTACGTTTCTATTCGTTTTGATCTTCAATTTTGCCCTGCCAAGAATGATGCCAGGAGATCCCCTTTCTCATTTCATGAGTTCTGCCAGGCTTACCCCGGAAATGCAGGAGATGGTGATAAAGAGATTTGGTCTAGATAAACCCCTTTGGGATCAGTTTAAGATCTACATTAGGAATGTGTTTAGGGGAGATTTTGGCGTTTCTTATTCATTCTATCCTCAAACTGTTATGGAAGTAATAATGAAGAGATTGCCATGGACCCTGGCCCTTCTACTAATCTCAACCACAATTTCCACAATTCTTGGCGTTTTGACTGGAATAATCGCTGCTTGGAAGAGGGGTAGCAAACTCGATGTGGGAATCCTTCTCTTTTCCCTGACTTTTTGGTCAATGCCTTACTATTGGTGGGCAATGATGCTTCTGTTAATTTTTGGTTTGCATTTAGGATGGTTCCCGCTCGGCGGAGCGATGACAGCTGGCTTATCCCATCCAACCTTTTTCAGTTTCTTAAAAGACTATCTCAGACATGCTGCACTGCCCATCTTTGCGTTAGTAGTAGCGAGCTATGCAAGTAGGACTCTCATAATGAGAAACACCATGATAACAGTATTGGGCGAAGATTACATTTTGGTAGCTGAGGCGAAGGGTCTGCCTGAAAAGAGGATAATGTTTAGTCATGCAGCTAGAAACGCGATGTTGCCCATTATAACCATGATTGCCCTTAATTTTGCATTTATAGTTGGGGGTGCCGTATTCACTGAGACGGTTTTCTCATATCCTGGTGTTGGGAGAGCAATCTATCAAGCAGTACTCCACAGAGACTATCCCTTACTGCAAGGCGCATTTTTCATACTTTCTATCACGGTTATACTGGCCAATTTCATAGCAGATCTACTTTATGCCAAATTGGACCCGAGAATAAAGTATTAGGAAGGGAGGACCATGAGCCTCGTTTCTACCCAATTGAAGAAGGCAGAAAGCATAGAAATAAGCCCCTTTAAGGAAAAGCTACATCTTTTGGGGAGATCCATCAATGAATTTTGGAAACTTTATAGAAGGAGTAAAATAGGGCTGATAGGCCTCGGAATGCTTCTTTTCTTTGTAGCAGTTGCACTGACAGCCCCCCTAATATCCCCATATGACCCTTGGCAAAGAAAAACAGGAGAACCATTCTCAGGACCAAGCAAAGAGCATCCGTTAGGGACAGATGACATGGGAAGGGTC
>QMVZ01000164.1 GCA_003661365.1 Thermoproteota archaeon
TCGTTAAGGCCATGAAAGATGGGGCCGAAGGAGGGCTTGTAAGGGTCATGAACGATCTAGCCTCAGCAGCAAAGCTCGGTTTCTGCATAGATTTGGAGGATGTCCCAATACCTGAAGAGGTGCTAGCTCTCTCTAAGAAGTTCGGTTTTGACCCACTTTCCGCTTCAAGCTCAGGTCTGCTAATAGCAGTTGTGAAGAAGGATGCGGAAGATGAAGTCGTGAATCTATTGAGCAGTCTCGGGCTTAATCCCACTATAATCGGCAAAATGCTCGATCAAGATGAGGGCAGATATATGAGACAGAAAGGGAAGCTAGTTCCATTTCCTCTATCTGCTGAGGATCCATATTCGAAGCTTATTTCTTGACCTTCTTATTCGAGTGTTTGAGACGACATTCTTCATTCTCTGAACGCTATTAACCAAGAGTAGGAGGTGAAGTGTTTAGCCTTTTTATTTGATAATTAATCAAATCTGAGGAAGGAACCATGATAGTTCTAGACTTATATAGTCTCTTCGTACTGATAGCTGCGGTTTTGATTGGCATATTGATAATAATGCTGATTCTAAAGATAGTGACGTTCTTAATTCCTCCAGCTATAATTGCGGCTGCTGTTTACTTCTTAACTAAGGACGTTAAGCTGGCAGGATTGGCCTTTCTAGCCATAGCTATCTTAGAGACCTTTACTAGATC
Organism: Thermoproteota archaeon; assembly: GCA_003661365.1. Classification (GTDB taxonomy): domain Archaea; phylum Korarchaeota; class Korarchaeia; order Korarchaeales; family Korarchaeaceae; genus QMVU01. The sequence goes on from QMVZ01000164.1 coordinate 691, forward strand.
CAGATAGCTAAAAAACCAGTAAAGAGCTTTGACACAAAACTGACGGCTTTGCATTTTTATCATTCACTCGGCTTTATCCGAGATGTCCCTGGATAAAGTCAACAAATTCATTGAGGATGAGTTAGACAGGTTTCTTCAGCAACTTTCCAGGCTAGTTCGGCAACCAAGTGTTGCGGCAACAGGAGAGGGAGTAAAGGAGTGCGCAGAACTTCTTGTAGAGATTATGAAGGAGAATGGTATACCAGCACGCACACTACCAGTGGAAGGAGGACCTCCTGTCGTATATGGCGAACTAAGAACCCAATCAGGATCCACTCCATTAGGAAGAGAACCTCCTACTCTCATTTTCTACGATCACTACGATGTTCAGCCACCAGATCCTCTTGACGAATGGGAGTCTCCGCCCTTTGAACCTCAAATTAGAGATGACAAGATATACGGTAGAGGAACATCTGACAACAAGGGAAACATAATCTCTAGGATACATGCAGTTCAGGCCTTTCTTTCCGCAATTGGAGACATCCCAGTCAACGTGAAGTTCTTTGTTGAGGGCGAAGAAGAGATAGGAAGTCCTCACCTCCCCCCATTCATTAATAAGCATAAAAGCCTATTCAAGGCAAACTGCGGAATTTGGGAGTTTGGAGGGGTTGATCACGAGGGAAGGCCAAATATCTGGCTTGGTTTAAAGGGAATGCTATACGTGGAGCTTTGGGCAAGAGGAGCAGCCACAGACACACACTCAGCAAGGGCGCCAATAATTCCTAATGCTGCTTGGCGACTAGTTTGGGCTCTGAACACCTTAAAGAACCAAGATGAGAGGGTGTTGATAGAAGGGTTTTATGATGATGTCTTAGAGCCAACTAAGAAAGAGCTAGAGCTTATAGAGAAGATACATTACCCAGAAGAGATTGTAAAGAAGGATTTAGGGTTGAAATCATTCTTAAAGAACCTGACTGGACCAGAGCTGGTGAAAACATTGCTTTTGGAGCCTACTTGCACAATATGCGGTATTCAGTCGGGATACACAGGGGAGGGATCGAAGACAGTACTCCCATCAACTGCTATGGCCAAAGTAGACTTCAGACTGGTCGCCAATCAACGCCCGAAGGACATTTTAGAGAAGTTGAGGAACCACCTAGATAAACACGGGTTCAATGACATCGAGATAATTGCACGAAGTTTTCTTGAGCCAGCCAAGACCCCAGTTGAGGACGACTTCGTGCAACTTGTGATCAGAGCTGCTGAGGAAGTTTATCAGAAGGAAGCCATCGTCTACCCAACGTCAGCAGGGTCAGGACCTCTTTATTTATTCAGAAATGTTCTAGGAATTCCTATGGTGTCAGTTGGAGTAGGATATCCCTTGTCGAAAGCTCACGCACCAAACGAACACATAAGGATAAAGGATTATGTGTTAGGTACCAAGCTTATTGCGAGGATCATGAGTGATTTAGGCAAATAATGCAGAATATCCAGGAATTCTCACGCTAAACTGGTATAGTAGTTGTTACGTTTTGCTCAAAGCTATTCTCACATGTGTTTTCATTAAGCCACCTACGAGGACTCCTTATGATCTTTGATGAGAGAACAATGTTCTCTAACCATGTTAGCTGACAAGGATCCGCAATCCAGTTATTTAAGGGCCTGTAGTCAAGAATTAGGTGATAAAATGACCGTAAAGAAGGTTTTTGTAGGTTTGGGTCTTTTGACCCTGGTCCTAGCTGCGGGCGTAGTGCCCCTGTTAGCAATGCCTCCAACTCTGGACGCTAGCGTAGGAGATGTGTACTTGGTGACGACGATAAAAGGATACGCAAAGGCGATGATAAATGGAGAACCTGTAAGGGTAAGGGCTTCCGTCCAACTAACGGCTTTGGTCACTGAGGTTCACGAAGACCTGGTTGCTTTCAGGATAACAGAAGGATCGATCGTGATCAATGGCACAAGATACGTCATCGAAGAAGACTGGGAGAGAGGAATATACAATAAACGAACGAAATCAGCTACCTACGAGGGGTGGGGGGTTGATCCACAGGGAAGAAGGGTATACTTCATCCTCCACTCAGTTGACAAAAGGAGGAGCTGGAGTGGCGTCATAATGAGGATGACCGGGGGCTTCAAAGACCCAAACGGGGTAAATTGGGAGCTTGAACTCAAGACCCTGAGATCGAAACTCAGCGGTTCTTGACCTCCCTCTTTTTTACTTTTTATCTCTAGGAGTTATTCGATTAGCATGAGGGCCTATCGTGACAAAGTGTACATGGTAAAAGACATCATACTGACACTGATGGAGCACGGGACTCTAAATCAGACAACTTTAGTGAGTTATTGCGGATTAAACCTACAGAAACATAGGTCTCTGTTGGAAGACCTTGTTGAGAAAGGTCTTATTGGAAGAAGGGAGATAATGCACGGCAAAAAGAGGATAATCGAGTACTTCGTAACTAGACGTGGCATAGAATTCTGTAGGAAAGTACTAGAGCCCTATGAAGCTGTCTTTCCGAGAAAAAAGAGGTGATGAACACTGTTCAGGAATCAATATAAGGATGAAAGCTCGGATTTAAATGAAAGGAAATTGGAAGAACAGAGGCAAAGCCTAATTGAACTTTTGGACGGCTTAATACAAAGGCTCAACATTGAGTACAAGTGGTTTCAGCTGCTAGCTATATCCTCCATTATCATGGCCCCAATCTCTCTGATCTTCGCAGGTTTCATGTTGGCTCATCCAAACATACTCCTTAGGATCTCAAAAGCTGATAAGTTCCTTGCTCGCTTGCTTATAGTTTACATAGCTGTGAACGTTGTGTCATCAGTTCTCTGGCTCCTTATAGGTGCAAGGGAAAGTCTTGCCCTGAGGAAATGGACTCAAAGGTTCAAAAGATACATGGAAATAAGGGAGAGGGTTGATAAGGAGATAGAAAAAGAGCTGGGAATGTAGATCTTGTTTATTTAGGGGCAGATCGTATAGCTCAAACTTCTCATCAAGTTTAGCCTTTTTGAATCGTTAAATCTTAGATTTCATAGATGTTAAACGACTCAGTCTCTAAGATAATAGAATAGCCTGTCAGAAGAATTCATGTAATAGAACCATGACGGGGGCTCAAAAATGAAGCTTCCTCGGACTTTCTATGAAAGAGATGCAATCACTGTAGCTAAAGAACTGTTAGGTAAGCTCTTAGTCCATAACTCTGAAGAAGGAAGGACTTCAGGAATCATAGTTGAGACAGAAGCATATATGGGCGTCGAAGATAAGGCCTCCCATAGCTATGGAGGTAAGAAA
>QMVZ01000165.1 GCA_003661365.1 Thermoproteota archaeon
CATAACGCACTTTGGACCTCAGTTCGACATACATGGAGGGGCAACGGAGCTTATCTTTCCCCATCACACTAACGAGATAGCCCAGGCCGAGGCTTTGACTGGAAAGAAGCCCTACGTAAAGTACTGGCTTCACGTTGGGGTTATGAACATGAAGGCAGAGAAGATGTCCAAATCTATAGGAAACGTGATTACTATCAGGGAGGTCTTAAGCAAGTATGATCCGGAGGTTGTGCGATTATACTTGGCCTCAACGCATTACAGAAAGCCTGTTGAGTTCTCTTGGGATGATCTTGAGTTAGCAAAGGAAAGGCTTGAGAGGCTGTACACTGCCATGGAAAACCTCATTAACCTAAAAGAAAGGGAAGAACTAAGGCCAGAAGACGAGGAACTCCTCAAGAAGATTGAAGAAAATAAGAGAGAATTCGAAAATTCAATGGACGATGATTTTAACACTCCAAAGGCAATTGCTGTCCTGTTTGAGATGGCAAAGGAGATGAACAGATTTGCCTCCGATCACGATTCAATAAACAGAGAGATCATGGAAAAAGTCTTGAGCATCTACAGAGAGCTAGGATCAGTGCTAGGTATACTTGAGGAGAAGCCAAGGAAAGAGGCAGAAATTGAATTTGTCGAAAACCTCATCCAAATAATCGTCGATATTAGGGAAGAGTTAAGGAAGATGAAAGCTTACGATATCTCCGATAGAATAAGGGAGGAGCTAAGGAAGACAGGAATTGAATTACAAGACACACCAGAAGGGCCAAGGTGGAAGTTTAGGTAGGCTCAAAATTGGGATAAGACTTTCTCGTTAACTTTGTAGGAGAAGAGACCTCTATTTCTAGGGATTGTGGAGTTTGAAGATGGTATAAGGGCTACTGGGCAAATAAGAGCCGAAAAAGTAGAGGTTGGAATGAGGTTACGGCTTGTATGGGATAAGACGAGGGTTGTGGGATTCAAAGAGCTTTATGGGTTCGTTTTTGAGCCCATCTAGTTCTGAGATAAGCAAACACGCCTTTCTTAGTTGATGAAGATCGCTAAATAAAGAAAACAAAGCTCAAGTATAATGCTATAGCAATTAGTGAAACAAGGGAGATCAGTAAGGCGTAGAAAAATAGGGTTGGTCTTCTAACTGTGAATTCCAAAACGTCACTGTAGACCTCTTTGAATGAACTGCTATTCCAGCTGGCCATAACTTTCCATCTTCCAACGCTTTTTGGATAGAAAAGATCTGCAAACCTTCCTCCTCCAGATGTACTCGCATACCTAATTATCATTTCGCCCTTCGGGTTTGTATATGTCAGTTTGACTTTAACATCCTTTAATCTAGGAATTATCACTCCCGTAACCTTTACCCATTCGCCACTTTGTAAGAACATAGGAAAGACAAAGAAGTATACCCTAGGTCTGCTGTTTGATGGAATCAATGAGTCTTGAGATGCGATTTTTAGAGTGGATTTTCCCTTATCAACCGTTTCTTTCATAATGAAAGCCTTTTCATCTGAAGACAAGAACTTTGAAAAACCATCTTGCCAAGAACAAAACTGTAACCCTACAATGGATCCCCATAGGATGACAAGGAAAATAACTCCTATGATCAAACGTAATTTATCGGCGAAAAGCATCCTCCTAACAGCCCTCGGCCCATTCACTCAAGGAAGGATTCGTGATCTCATATTTTATCTTATCCTGTCCCGCCTCTTATGTCAATTACTCTCCTAAAAGAAAGTGATGAAGAAGGGCATTTACTCAAAAACGATTAAGATAAGAATACAATCACTAAAGAGATAGAAAGTATTTCTCTGACGGCTTTCTCAATTTCTTGGAAAGAATTAGGTAAAGTAATAGTAGGATAATGAAAGATATCACCACGAGAACCCAGCTTGGAAGCGCGAACCCCTTTAGTCTTATATTGAGACAGTATGACGGAGAAGCCCTCTCCGCTGAAGGGATTACCCATAGAACGCTGTTTTCACTGAAATCAACTATGTTTTCACTTGGAGAGGTACCAATTATCTTCAACCCCTCAGCTACACTCACGTTTATTTGGTCGATCCACCCCACTACTCCCTCATATAACCCCTCGTACAGTGGGTCCCTTAGGCAAACCTGGATTTCTCTTCCCTTTTTGGAGATCGAAGTAGAGCTAGAAAGGTTCACATCAACTATGAGCCAAATCTCCCACTTCTCGACATCTATTTCTATCCCTCTCCTTTTAATTGCCTTAGAATCCACCCAAAGTATATCAGCAATGAACTTCTCCAGATCAGCTGCCAAATCAGCCCTTTGTTGGGCGTATTGGGCCGATATTAGGAACCAAGAGAGTTGATCTCTTGCCTTAAATGTTATTACAGCTCTTGCTTCTACATCTGATACGATGTGAAGGTCAAGGTACACGTAGTGGTTTCCAGGGGGTAGAAAGACCTCTTTTATTCCCAAGTTCTGAGCTTCTATGCAGGATCCAGTAAACATGATTTCAGAAGACGACAAAGTGGTCAGCAGGACTAATGCTAGGAGGAATAGAACTAATTTTCTCCAAGACATCAGCCATATCTTATCTGGAGTAATTTAAATACGTGCCTTGGAAAATCCGATTGAATGAGGGCAGATTCACTGAAACTTATGGCTTTATTCCTTGCTGCAATAATCCTACTTACAGCAACGCTGACAAAGCTAGTTATAACGCTCCCCGAGGTCTTCATATCTGAACCAGCCGGGTCTGGGGGTAATCCAGCCTTTAGAACCCCCATGGCCATTCTATTAGTGAGTACTCTCATTTTAACAGTTTATGCCATAAGTAAGGAGAAGTTCATTCGTTACATGTTAATGGGAGGGTCCAAGAAGAATACTTGGTTAAACTACGTGGGTTGGCTTCTAGTACTTCTTCTAGCATATCGCTACTTCACGAAGCCACCTGAGATGGTAAAAACAGCAGTAAATAACACCTCTATAATAGCCATTCCTCCTCCAGAAGAAGTAGTTGGCTCCCCAACTCCTGTTCCATATGAAACGTTGGCTCCATCTACTCCCGTTCATGGATGGGGTTCTGTCTTGAACGCCCTTCCAGTCATAGCGGTCGCCATTCTAATAGCAATATACTTGAGCTCAGAGAAGTTGGCTGAAATAGTGTCTCCTAAAAGAAGTGAAGTTGAAGGACTGCTTGATTTCGTTGAAATACGTGGAAATCCTAGAGAAGCGATAATACGAGCCTATAGAAACGCAGTTGTCTTCCTGACTAGGAAGGGATATCCGTACAGGGATTCTTGGACACACAGGGAGCACGAGACTCATGTAGCCCCAAAGCTAGGAAATTCGGCCACAAACTTATCCTCTCTGACATTTCTCTTTGAAATCGCCAAATATAGTAGGAGAAAGGTGAACAAAAGCGATGTATCCGCTGCTATGAGATACTATAAGGAACTCACGCAAGGTGTAGGAGATGGAGGGACGTAAAGCGCTGAAACTCATTTACTTCGCTGTTCTCATCATTTCCTCAGTCCTTCCACAGTCATTTTTCGTTAGATGGTTCTCCATGATCATGCTATCTGCTTCCTTGGTGTTCCTCCTTATGATGAGGATGAACAAAGCAGCTTCCCTGCTCCCAGATCCCAACAGTTTTTACGATTTCACAAATGAGGCCCATGTTGGAAGTCTAGCCAAAACCTCAGATATCATCAGGAGGGCTTCACTTGGTCATTCCTTTGCAAGAGAACTCGTGGCAGATAAGATCTTGGAGATATTAGTACGTAACTTTTCTATAGTCTCAAAGAAAGAGATAAGGAGGAACCCAGATAGGTACCTCCCAAAGGGGCCTCTCCTCTATTTGCTCGAAGGAGAGGAGTTTGATCGAAGTGAGTACTTGAGCATTTTAGAGTCAGCCCTCGAAGAGATAGATGTAAGAGGTAATTGAGATGAAGATAGAAGAAGTTAATAGGAACGCAACAAGGATGCTTGAGGAGATCTCTTC
>QMVZ01000166.1 GCA_003661365.1 Thermoproteota archaeon
CTCGTAGATTATCTTGGTTGGATCAGCAAGGGCTACGGAAGCTGCGTACGTACCGAACCTGTCGGTACCAGCAACGACGAGAATCCAGTTCTCGACGCTTCCTATCTCAACGCCCCATGGATCGCTGTCAGAATGGGTCCAGCTTGCAGCAGGTCCAGTCTTTCCGTTCCACCTGGCTGTGAACTGGATTGCACCCAGACCGGTTGTGTACTTGGGTATGTTCTCCTCAGGCCATGGCATGCCAGTCAGACCTAAGGCATAGGCAAGGTCGTAGTAGTTGGGCTCTCCAGTTGTTGGATCGATGTCTGCCGGGTAGAAGAGCTTGTCAACGACGTAGTACAGGTACAGGTAGCCAGAGTCGTTCAGATAATCGACGATGCTGTTCACGTGAGGACCACCGACAAGGATCAGGTCCTTGTCTATCACGTCGTCGCTCAACGTGGTTCCGTCGAATACCTGGGTGTCTATGTAGGCAAGAGGCGTCTTTATGAAGCTGAAGACATCCTCACCCTCGTAGTACTGGTCAGCTCCACCTGGACCCCACGTTATGGCTCCCGTTACGGGATCTACGTGGGCGGTTCCGGTGAAGGTCGTTCCTGGTAAGCAGTTGAAGCTGTCGTATATGCCTGCGTGGACTCCAGTGACGTTGTAGACGTGCAGAGTTGAGGTGTACCACCAGGTTGTCAGGTCCACGCCAGCCAGATACTGGTCAGGCCATACACCTATACCAGCTACAGCTAGCGCTGGGTCAACGATCGCTCCATCCCAGTCATATCCGTAGAGGTTGTAGGAGTCTACTTGGCAGTCGGTTCTCTGGAACGTGTCAGTCCAGTGAAGGTAGAAGGTCCATGCGCTTCCCTCACAAGGTCCATCTGGGCAGTCCACTGGACCCCAGAAGACCATGTCACCGCTTTCAGTTCCCTCAGGCAGATCTGGAAGGTTGAACTCGGTGCAACCAGGCCATGTTACGTTTGCTTCAATCCATATGAATTCCTCTGTGTCTCCTGGTTCAGCTCCAAGTCCAAGAGCAGCCCATCCGGGCGTGTTGTCCTCTCCGTAGAATGTCCAGCCCACTATCCTTCCGTCAGATGTGTTGTCAGGAGATACAACTACTCCTGGGTCATAGAAGAAGTCAGTCCACCAGTCGACGAAGTAGGCACAAAGCCTCTCCTCAGTAGCTGGCCGAGCTGGGTCAGTGTTAACGAGAACTAAGTCAAACTCTCCAACTACAGCCAGATCGTTGCTCTTCAGAGCCATGGTGCTTGCATCCATGAGAACGGCTACATCATCTGCTCCTATACCACCAGTGATTTCCTCAGCATCCTCATAGTCCGTCACGGCACCACCATCCTCGTCCGGGACATCTATGCCCTCAACATAGACCCAACCCATAGCAGTGCCGTCCACGAAGTTTGCCTGTTCAACATCGAGCACCTCTGGAGTAGTCATCCAGCTTGGATCTCCCCAAGCAGGCGGTGGGTTAAGTGCGTTATACTTGAGAGGTGTACCCTCTATTAGGTCATTTGGATCGTTCACCCATCCCTCAAACACTATCGGTGGTGCAAAGTAAGTGCTGAAGAACTGGCATCTTACAAGGTCGTTGTCATAGTCGACATCCCATATCTCGATGTAGAAGTAGCCGAGCACCGCCTCCGTTATTCCATCTTTGTTTATGTCGAGCTCTATCTTAAGGAGGCTTGGTCCGTCAAATGCATACCAGATCCTGTGGAATGTCGTTGAAAGCTTATCTAAGTATGAAACACCTCCTACATCTGTGCTGAACCTGTCTATGATCATTCCTCCTGGCTGGTCCTTTAAGACGAACTCCACTATCGGGTTGGCAGCTGCGGTGGTATCAGGAGTTATGCTCTCAAGCATTATGGTGTAACCAAGCCATGGTATCACATAGTCCACGTCAAGGGCGAGATATTGAGGAGTCTGGGGCCATGTGAACTGCATTCCCATATGTGTCCAAGTTATGCTGTCGCCAGCAGCATATGCTGTCCCAGTCTTAGCGTCATAGTCTCCAGCAAATGCAGGGTGTGGAGGTGCAGCAGGGTTAAAGGAGTATGTTAGAGAACTGTCCCTTTGCTGAGCGGCATTTGTTAAAGTTAGCAAAACATCGCTTAACACCACCATTCCAGCAGCCTTGGCTGTGTTCATTTCAGTTGTGTCAACGTGATAGCCAACCATGTAGTGAAGGTGGCCATCGGCGTCTATGCTTTGCGGGGCTATCCAGTAGTTAACGGCTGGATCAACGCAGTAGATCTCCTCAAATGGGTCGTCTAACCATGCTCCGGGGCTTGCGTTTGTGAAGAGGATTATGTCAGTGCTACCATCAAGAGGATCTACTTGTGTGAGCAGGTCATAGCGATCTAAGACCACGTTCCAGTTGTCTATCCAGAATTTCCTTGCGTACCTGTCACCAAGGAGGCTTCCATCGACGTCAGGTGCGCGCCAGTAGTAGAGGTGCGTACCAACTTTGAATCCCAGCAGAGTTGCACCCACTACATCGTGAGGAAGAGCTCTCTCTCCAAGAATTATGGCAACATTTGGTGTCCCATTCTCATAGAAAATGGTTCCCGTTACGGCTGTTCCTCCATAGTCCTCCATAATGTGGTTGATGAAGTTCTGCGGGAACTCGTGTACATACGGCTGAGCCATCACTGGGGCAACCATCAGCCCGATCAGGGCCAGGGCCGCCACCAAAACGGCTAGTTTCTTATACATATTTACATCACTTACTTTTGTTATTTACCCTCGTCTTGGACGAGGGCGAAGTCACCTTGCATGAACAATACTTAAACATTCTTCGTGAAAATGTTGCGAAACGTTGCAAAACGCTTTTTATGAGTTATTGCGAAAAGTTCTCACATAAATGTCGAATACATGTAATTATGATCTGAGACATCCTTCACTAAGTCTAAAGAGGATTTCTCTACTGTATTTGTGCTTGCAAATTGATGTGGTCTATTTCAAAGGAAAACGGCTATCATTCTATACAGAATCATGTTATGACTATATTCAACAATTGTATAATACAACTTCGTCTTTTCTCAAAGAGATGGTCTGATTTGTATTTGCCATCCTTTCTGATGAAAAGATAGTCAACAAAACTTTCTGATTTGTACATATCTCGGTGGATGTGGACTCTTTGTTTTCTCACCGCAAACAGGACATATCTCTGAGAAGGTGTACCTCTGGCACTTGGGACACTTCCTCATCAACTCTCTGGGGCCATCCTCTTCTTGTAGCTCTTCTCCCATGCAACCTCACCAGTTCCCCCTGCTTCCTTTATCGACTTTAATATGGTGTCGACGACCTTGCTTGATGCCCTCCTTACCGCCCTAGGATCTGGAGATTGAATTCTAATCACGTATTTCGGGGATCCCACGGAATATATCTCAATACTTACCCCGTCGTCAGAAGATACTGCCTCCTTTCCCTTAATAAGAGCTTTTTTCACAACCTCAACCCCGTTAGGAGCGAAGGAGACAAGCTTCATTCCTATCACCTTCATGTAGATGGGGGTTGTTATGTGAGCTTTTGCCTCTTCCAGAAGGGCTTGAGCGAAGTCATCGTCCAATCCAGCTTTCTTTAGGACCTCGGGCCCTGTTCTCATGGCCTCTATTAGGGCTTCCATTGGGCTGTCATAGTATCTAGAAAGCTTGTTCCACACGTTTGATGCAATTCTTTGCGGATCCTCAATTCCCAAACGTTCAGCAGTCATTTTTATAAGGGAAATCACCCGTCTCTTCTCCTTCCAGGCAGCCAGCTTTTTCCTGGCTTGGTCCTTTGAAACATACCTAAGGGATATGTCTACCAGACCCCTCCCCCTGTCTGCCCTTATGACCCTCCCTACTACCCTTTCTCCCTCCTTAACGAAGTCTCTTATGTCTCTAACCCTTCCAGATGCGATGTGAGATCTGGGAAC
>QMVZ01000167.1 GCA_003661365.1 Thermoproteota archaeon
AACTGGGCCAGGATGAGCTATAAGCATCCTTACTCTCAAGCGCTTATCAAGTCGATAAGGGAGTTTGGAAAGGAGCCAGAAATTTGGCCAACGATAGCTGGCAGCGCGCCATTTTCAGTGTTTGTTGACAAGCTCAAGCTACCATTTGTTTGTGGAGGTCTTGGACACGGAGCTAGGGCTCATGCTCCAAACGAGTACCTTGTAATCGGTGAAGGTGGACCGACAGGCGGGCTCTCAACGATGGAGAAGTCCTTCGTTGCCATAATCGACAACATATCGAAGGCTAAATTTTAGGGCTCAAAAAAGCTTAGAGATCAATCACATCTCCGTCGCTAACTACATGGAATCCCTCAACCTGCAAAAGTCTCCTTTCTACCGAATCCTCCGGTATTAAAGGGTTGGTGTTGTTAAGGTGGGTGTAGAACTTTTGCTTAACGTTGAGATCTCTAAGCATCTCAATGCTCCCATTAGGTCCAGCGATAGATATGTGTCCCAATTCCTCAGATGTCTTGCTTGAAATTCCAAGCTTAATCAGCTCGTTGTCTCGGTAAAAGGTTCCATCGAATATTATGACATCTGCTTCGTCCATTTTCCTCAAGGCCAAGGCGGTGACTTCTCTTATGTCTGGGACGTATACTAAGACCTTACCGTTTTCGTCCTCTATCCTATAGCCAACGGTGTCTCCCTCTAACTCCTCTTTGAAATGCTCTTCTTTAACCGAAATAGGCCTGTGAGGCACGCTGAATGCTTCGAAGACCAAACCGCTTGGCTTTCCTTCTACTAAGATCTCTTCCTTTTTGTTAAGGGAGATCTCAACCCAGTTATCCTCATCTATGCCTTCTGCGAAAATTGTGTTCTTGCTTAGCAGATATTCCTTTGTCCTCCTAGTTCCGTAGATCAAAGTTCTCGTTTCTCCTACAACCCCTCCTAGTCCAATGGCAGGAAGACCTAGTACATGATCTGGATGGGCGTGTGTCAGCAGCACAGCATGGATTTTACTCTCACGAAGCCTTGAAGCGTGAAGCTCCCTTGTGACTTCTATTTGATGCGCCAAGTCTGGTGATGCGTCTATTAGATACCACCTTTCTCCTTCAGGGCTTATTGCGATACAAGATTGGGTTCTCTTTCTAGCCTTAAGGGTCCCTTCTCTAAAGCCTCTGCAGTTTGGACACCCACAATTCCACTGTGGGAAGCCGCCAAGAGCAGCTGAACCGAGAACTATTACCCTCATTGGCCTCTAAATGCCTTAAGAGACTTTAGTTAAAACAGATCCTGCAGACCCTAGGAAGGCTTGGTGGGAATCCTAAGGAACTGCTTAATCGCTCTTACTACAAGGAAACAGGCTCTGCTATTTCTTCCTCTTTTTTCTCCTTCTCTAGCCTTTCTTTTTCGAGAAGGGGTTTCACTTTCTCAAGGAACTCTCTATATCTGTTTCTAACGGTCACCTCTGTGACCGAAACAGCTTGTGCCAGCTCTCGCTGTGTCCTATGAATGCCTTCCTCCTGAGTTGCTAGGTAAACAGCTCCTGCAGCCGTTCCAGCTGGCTCCCTTCCGAGGGTAACGCCTACTTCCCTAGCTATTCTTAATATTCTTATGGACTTCGTAACAATCGATTGAGGAAGTTTTAGCTTCGAAACTATTCTTGAAACGTAGATCTCAGGCTTAGGAGGAGGTATTCTCACATCCAACTTTCTAAACAGGAATCTAAAGCTCCTGCCCACCTCTTTCTCGGTGAGTTCGAAGAAAGAGGCTATCTCCTGCAGAAATCTAGGGACTTCCGTCCTTCGGCAAGCAGCATAGATCACAGCTGCAACCATGGCGTCCATGCTCCTTCCTTTTACGAGGCCGGCTGACGAGGCCAGCCTGTAAAGCTTTGCAGCATCCTCAACAGTGTGAGTTGGCAGGTCTAAGCGCTCAGCTATTGCCCTTATCTTGAACAATGCTGGCATAACTCTCTTTTCCTTCCTACTTCTGACGTGTTTCTTTGTCCTTCTTAGCATTCGCATAGATCTTCCGCTAAGGCCCTTTGAGTAGGCTATCTTCGTGTCCAGCCCATACGCTGTTCTAGTCGGAGAAACAGGTGCTCCCGACCTTGCTCTCTCTATGAATTCCTCAGTGCTAAAGGCCCTCCAGTCCTTTCCTTCTAAAAAAAGGCCTTTTGATATGACCAGGCCGCACTCAGAGCAAACAAGCTCCCCGCGCTCCGCATCCACTATTATCTTAGTGCTTCCGCACCTTGGGCATATTCTCTTCCTCTCCATGCTGTAGTGAGGGTCATCGCTGCTTCTCTCATACTTAGAGCTGCGTTTGATCTCGTTTAGAGAGGAATCCGATTTAGACAAAAAGTACAACTCCCAGAAAACTATCCCAATATAAAATGAAAATGGGGGTATTTAAATGAGATGACAAATCTGTTTGGCGATTGCAAATTAATAGAAGTTTTACTGGAGGCATTGTTGTTATAGCAACTGCTTCCAGCTGTCAGTAATAGTCCCTAAAGATGTCCCTGAGCACTGTTTCCAACTTTTCATCTATGAGGCCTCTGCTATCTAGGAGGCGCCTCAAGCTATCAAACTGGCTCTTTGAGATGTCCTCAAGCTGGGGCAAGAGTTCCATCCTGAAGGCTCCTGAAACTAAGAGGCTTGTGTCGTCAATTCCCTGAGATCTAAGGGAACCAATTATCGAGGCAGCCTGTAGCAGGGTTCCGGTGCCAATGGGCCTCCTCACTATTCCTCTTATGTCCCTCACCAGCTCATTAAGTTCTTGAACAGCTTCTCTCAGCACCTCGTCCTCAATTATCGCTGTTTTCACTGCGAAGCTCAAAGCCTTATCTTTCTCCCTTTCAAGACATTTTCTGCTTGATGGGGGCTCAATGAAGACGTGAGAGAAGCACCTGAGGAGAGCAAAGCCCATTGAGCTGACTCTAGACCTGTCAAAGGTGTTCATGGTTCCAACTATCCTGAAGTCCCTGGGCAGCTTCAGATGATCTGGCTCCTCGGCCTGCCGCAGACCCTCCTTTATGATGTCTAAAACCTCCCTAGCCTCCTGAACCATGTCCTTGAGCTCAGGCTCCTCAGAAATGTAGAGGTAGGAGTATGCTTCCTCTATTAGGCTTTTTGGAAGCACTCTCTCATCAGGTACGCCTGAGAAGACTGTTATAAGCTCTCCGAATGCTCCATATATGTCAGCTCTGTTGAATTCCTCGATTATGAGGAGGACTCCCCTTCCCTCCTTCTTCTTTTGGATGTGACTTGCCAAAGCCCTTAGGAAGAACCCGGGCTTCCACAAGGTCCTGCCCCCAACCGAATGGGGACCTCCTACCACGTCCTTCCTCGTCCACTTAGAGGTTGCGGTGAGCACCACGGTCTCAAAGTTAAGAGCATCTGCAATTGCCCTTGCCAAGGAGGTTTTCCCACAGCCAGGAGGTCCAACCAATAGAAGGTGCCTCCCTGAATCGAAGGCGGCAACTACTTCCTCCAGAATTCCCTTGTCGAAAATAAGTTCCCTCTTTGAGACAGCCTCCTCTAGATTTCTTGGATCAAGGAAAAGTATCTCCCAGGTTGGCTCGGCTACAAGGGGAATGGCCTCTACTTTAGGGGCTTTTGTTATGATCTCATCAATTATCCTCTTTGCAACCTTGGATCCTGCTTTCATGAAGCCTCTAGGAGTGAACTTCTCCTTATAACCAGCTCTGGTATTGAAATCGCTCTTAGCTAGGTTAAGAGGTCGCACGTCGTTAAGGAATAATAAAAGACTCCAAGTTTTCCCGTCTTTGTCCTTTCCCCAGACCTTTAGAGCTAGCTTCTCGTTCTCCGTTTTGAAGGCCACTTGTGCGGAGCATATGTAGCGGTTATCGCAGTAAAAGACTATATAATCGCCCTCTTTGATGGATTCCCAGGCATCCCTCGAATCTGGCTTC
>QMVZ01000168.1 GCA_003661365.1 Thermoproteota archaeon
GAAAGTAGATCGTGATAAGAAAGGATGCTGAAAAGTATATTAGCCATCTTAAGCCAGTTTTAACCTCTTCAGCCATAAATACAGTGAAAGCAGCCCCAATAAGCCCAAAAGACAGCGAGTTTCTGTGAGGTTTTTGGAGTATCATGTACCAAAGGAGTTCAGATATTTTTGAAAAGGCAGCAGACATTACCCCCAATATTAAGATCAAAAACCTTGCCAAGTTCCTCCTGTTTTTCAAAAGAGCCGCTCTCTCAGCCTCCAGCTCTTCTACAACCCTCATGACCGACGCAGTATCTCTAAGCACTTTTCCGATGAATTCAGGTTCAGCTTCGGAGGTTAATATCTCAGCTAACCAGGGACCGTAGTCCCCAAAAATGGTTTGAAGATCCTCCATGATCTCTTTGGTTGTTTTGTCATCTGCAATTGCCTTCATAATGAGGCCTTTGATCTCAGGGTCCAAGGTAGCAACTTGTCTTAAGGCCACAACTGGATTACGGTTAAGCTCCAAGATATCAGCTAATCCCTCTATTATCACCGTTTTCGAGTTCTTTTTCATGATCTAAACCTCCTAAATGCATATCTGGAGATAGAGGCCACAAATAAGCAGGTGGAAATTGGACCAAGAAGAGAAGGGGGTATGGTGCCGAGGGCAGAAGCGCTGGCCAATAGCATCATTGTCAGAAAGGCCACGGATAGTCTTATGGCCATTTTATGGTCAAGTTCTTTATTCTCAAGCTCTATTTCTGTCCTCATGAAATTCTTCAGCGTACTAACAATGTCTTGAGAGTTTGCTCCCTGAAGAAGGGACTTGATTGCTGTGGCCATAGGCCGATAGCTCAATTCCTCACAAAATGCGTTTAACTCGCTTTGAAGAGGACGTCCTTCGACGGAAGATTTGAGAAGGATCCTTCTCATCTTCTCAGCATAAGGGGAAAGCTTAGATCTAGCTACTAGTTCGACTGCTTTAACTGGACTCCAGGTAAGTCCCAAAGAAAACAGCTGGATGAACCTCATAGCTTGCTTTCGATCCATGAAGTAACTCCCTCTATCCTCTCGATAACTTCCTCATTGGTCTTTGAGCCCATTGTTGACCTGATCATCCTGAGAAATCTTTCAGATGGATTTGGATCTACTTTCTCCCAACCCCTCTCTCCATACTTGTAGAGCTTTTCAGCAGATCTAAACTCCATGAACACCATTAGACATCCCATCAAGGCGTCTTCCATTCCCCATCTCAACCACTTCCTCTCTAAAGAGGAGGGATCTCTAGCATGCGTAGTTGCAATCACTCTGAATCCGCTTTCCTTTGCTAAAGCAAAAGCTCTAGCATGTTCTTCGGTCAAAATTTCCCCTAAAAAGACCAAATCAGGATTTCTATGCAAAAATGTAGTTACCATGCTCTCTCTTTCACCCGGAAAGACGTAGGGGTGGTGTTTGAGGCCATAACGCGAGAAATCCTCAATTTCCCTTACTTCCTCTATGCTTACGATCCTCCATTCCCTAGAGGAATATGCAAGAAGAGAGTTTGCTAAAGTTGTTTTACCTACTCCAGTTCTTCCTACGATGAGAATGGGCTGCCTCTCATACATGGCTTCTATTAAACGGGCTGCAAGACCCTCGCTTATGGTACCTAAGCTTATTAGACGCGACATTGGAAGCCTCGGTAAAGCAGACAGATTCCTTGCATCAAAAGAGGGCTTTGACACGGGAGGAATGTCAACTCCAAGCCTTACCTTTGAATCTTTGAGGTTGAATTCCACCTTAACTGTGGGCTGATTCAGATTCAAGGACCCGTAAGGATTCAACTCAACTATCGTTCTTATTTTCTCGAACTCCCTCTCACCCAGAACTAAATTGCTTATTTCAACTCTACCAGCTTCGATGTGGTCTACGTATACCGGGGAGCCTTCTATACCATAAATCTCGGTTATATCCTTACCAATTGCTAATATCAGAATAGGCCAGGCTTTTGTGGACCTTACAGCTGCTTCTAGAATCAAATCCTCATTTAAAACCTTGTTAGAACCAAGAATCTTCCTGATTTTGCGTCTTCTAAAGCTTACGATTTCCCAAAGGTCGATCTCCAATGAATCATCTGGATAAACTCCTTCCATTAATCTAGAAAGACCGATGACGGAGATCATACTCTTTGGATCTGCAATCCAGCTTTTCGGCAGGAAATAAATTCTCTTTCCCTTTTTAGCAAGCAAAGCACACCCAAGATCCTCTATTATATCGTCGAATTGTGCCATAGGCAACTCGAGAGGGGGATAAGGGACTTCTTTCAGGAAGTCGATGTGTTTCTTGCTCCCCAGCGCTGCCAACAATCTTGCGTGATCGTATGTCTCATAGGGTTTGAGAAAGAGGTCGAAGGAGAACTCTTTTACCCACCCTATAGCTGCATTTACGAATCGATGATAGGGTTCCTCCCCTTTAAGCCCCAACTATCTGGTTCACCCCGCGGTGATGTTACCCTCAGCTACATTCTCGCTTTCAGAACCCCAAAGGTTGCTGAGGTGCTCACTTAACCAATCAATAAAGTCCGAAAATTTCTCTTCAGTAAGATCTGGCAGATTCCAGAGGAATTCAAGAGCATTTGCTACGGGGTTTACTACTAGTGCAAAGAAGGCGGCTATGGTGGCAGCTATCAGAAGTGCAGTTTCTGTGGTCTGAGTTAACCCGGATTCATCTTTTAGAAACTCCTTAACGAATCTTTTAATACTCTTAGGCAGTTTTTTCACCTCCTGGATGGCTAGAAGGCCGGAAAGGGTATTTAAGACGTCCTTCGGTAGAATACATTGTCTGATTAAGGTTGAGCGTTTGTGTACTGCACATTGTATTCTAGGGCCTATCCACTTCCCAAAGTCTTCTAACAAATGAAAACAACACCAAGACACAAATTCCCAACATTAAAGGTGAGATAATCGAGCTTCGACGCGAGTTCCCCTCTTCAATGGCCTCGATTGAGAGATTCTCCTCGCCCCCTCCTTCTATCGAAGGAGTTTCAGAACGAGAGAATGATCTATTTTCCCCTTTTATTTGACCAATAGAGGTCTCTGAGTTATTTTTGGCTTCATCAGGCTCCGATTTATCTTCTGATTGATCGCTAGGCTGTGGAGCTGTTTCCTGTGGTGAACTTCGTCTAATGACCTTTATCGTCTTAGTGGCCACATCCCTAAGGTCACCGCTTCGAACTTCAGCAGTTATGATGACCTCATCTTTTGACTTCGTTAAAGCCGAGAATTCGAATCGAGAGAGGCCATTTGCTCCAACTGAACCCGATTTTTCGATAAGGGAGGGAAACGCTCCCTTTAACTTAACAGTTAGTTCAAATGACAGGATATCCTCGCCAAGGTTCCTCACAAGAACCGAATAATTGAAGGTGGATCCTTCCTTCACTGAGCTTGGAGCATAAATGGACAGCCCAATACCGGTTCTTTTCACCCTATAAGAAACCTCCTCGGAAACTAACAGGATACGCCCGGTCTCCTTTTCTTTCGCCCTAACTTCTACCTTTAAGGTGTAATTTCCTGGAATCTCTTCGGCTCTTATTTTGAAGGAAGCCTTAGAGGTCGATCCTCCAGTTATGTTGCCTAGACTTTTCCTAATTCCTTTAACATATGCTTCTACAAACAATGCTTCTGCTCCTCCTATGTTTGAAACGCTAACCTTTACCTCAAACTCCTCTCCAGGTTTTACAGTGTTAGGAGAACTTACTGATAAGACTAGTTTGGCTTGACTCAGTATAACAACATAAACATAGGTGTCGCTCCTTTCAACGAAGATGGAAGGATCCTCCTCATTCCATATGTGGATTTTGTGCTCCCCTATTGACGCATTAGAGGTGTCCCATAAAACTGACGCGAATCCCTCCATGTTTGAGTAGTCCTCTCCAATCGTAATTCCATC
>QMVZ01000169.1 GCA_003661365.1 Thermoproteota archaeon
ACATAATGGAAAGCTGCTCTCAGAAGGAAAGCCAGACGAGGTTGTCGAGGACAAGAAAGTGATAGAAGCATACATAGGTGAGGGATGATGGAGGCCATGCTGAAAATAGAGAATCTTTACTCTGGATACGGTAAGATGGAGGTTTTGCACGGTGTCAGCATGGAGGTAAGAAAGGGGGAGATAGTAGCCTTACTCGGACCTAACGGAGCGGGAAAAACAACTTTGCTAAACAGCGTTTTTGGCATTGCAAGGGTTTTCAAGGGCAGCGTAATGTTTTCTGGCGAGAATATAGTTGGAAGAAGTCCCTACAAACTAGTTAGAATGGGAATAGGTTACTCTCCTCAGCTTAACAACATCTTTCCAAATCTTTCTGTTGTAGAAAATCTTCTAATGGGCGCTTTCATAAGGAGGAAAGACCTTAGTGTCAAGGAGAGCATAGATGAGATATTTCAACTGTTTCCAGAGATCGAAAGGAGGAAAAATCAAAAAGCTAAAACCCTCAGCGGAGGGGAAAGGCAGATGCTTGCTGTGGCCAGAGCTTTAATGGCCAAACCAAAGCTGATAATGTTAGACGAGCCTACGGCAGGGTTGGCACCTAAGGCAGCCACAACACTCATTAATAAGATTTCTGAGATGCGAGACATGGGAATAACAATCTTGTTGGTAGAACAAAACATTAGAAGAGCGCTTGAAATAGCTGATAGAGCTTATGTACTGTCGAGTGGAGAAATAATCAGGGTGGCGGAGTCAGAAGAACTTCTCAAGGAGGACGTCGAGAAGCTCTTCTTTAGGCAAAGCTAGCTTTGTCTTTGCTGAGCAACGAAGATAAAGGGATCAGAGGCCTTATCATCTGAGTATTAGGTGTTTATATGCCTCTTTCATGCTCTCAAAGCAGTAGTGTATGTGTCTGAACCTTTCCCTAAGCTTCTTTACGTCCTTAGCCACGATTTTCGGATCTTCCTTGTCCAACAGAACTCTCTTATAGAACCTAGCTATTTCTTCCATCTCTCCCTCTTTCATGCCTAGTCTGGTGATTTCCAAAGTGCCTATCCTGATACCTCCAGGATCTCTGAAGTTCCTCCCCCTCTTTATGTCCCACGGGAGGAGATTCCTGTTCACAATTATGTTCGCCTCTTCTAAAGCCTTCTCAGCCCACAAACCACCTCCTATATCAGCTACATCAACTAGAACCTGATGGCACTCTGTGAACCCCTTATCTGCGCCAAGCACTTTCAAACCAGAGTCATACATTGCTTGAGCAAGGGCCTTAGCGTTCTTTATGATCTGATCAGCGTACTCCTTTCCAAACTCCTTAAGTTCGGCCAAGGCTACTGCTAAGGCTGCAACAGCCCCAGGATGATGATTGCTCAATAAGCCAGGAAAACATGCCTCTTTGATCAACTCAAATTTCTCGTCATCATTCGTAACGATCATGCCGTGTTGGGGTCCAGGTAATGTCTTGTGAGTACTCATCGTCATCGTGTCTGCCCCTTCCCTGAGAGGATCCTGAAACCTTCCAGCTCCAATCAGTCCAGCAAGGTGCGCAGCGTCATAGTTCACAACAGCTCCCATGGAGTGTGCAACATCAGCTATCTCCTTTATGGGCTGAGGAAAGAGAATTTCAGAGGCTCCAAACATTATTAGCTTTGGTTGGTACTTCTCCATCCTTTTGATCGTCTTGTCAACGTCTATGTTCATCTCATCGTCGTTGAATGCGATGTACTTAACGTCAAGGCCATGAACTGCCCCAGCCGTTCCACCTATTCTAGTTCCTTTCGATCCGTAAAGAGGGCCCATGCTAATGTGTCCCCCCTTTGTTATGGGGAGGGCCATCATCACATCGCCAGGCTTAGTGAAGGCGGTGTATACGGCAAGATTAGCAACCACTCCGCTTATTGGCCTAACATCTGCGTGCTTTGCCTTGTAGATTTCTTTAGCAAGCTCCATGGCTATCATTTCCACTTGATCTATGAACTTGCAACCTGCATAAACTCGCTCTCCGACCCATCCCTCGGCATACCTGTGCTCGAAATCACAAATCAGAGCTTCTCTAACAGCGTAACTAGTTACGTTCTCGCTGGCTATCATGGGTAATGAGCTATCAAACCACTTTTGATGCTCCTCTATGAGATTAAATACCTTGTTGTAAGCTTCCTTTGCTTCCACTATCTCACCCATGTTCGATGCTGTAATGAAAAAATAAAATTGAGACCTTCAACTGACATTGAGATGGGAGAAGAGAAAGAAGCTTATGTCACCTGCCAGAGGGATTGCCCTGATGCCTGTGGCATGCTGGAAGGATCTTTTTCTAATGAAATTTATTATGAATTAGTATCCTAAACATCTCATAACTATGAAGCTCGCTTTGAAACCTTCCTGAGTTCTCCATTTTTCAAGGATCTTGTATTTCGTCCCGGGATACTTCTGTCTTATCTTTTCTGATATAATTTCCCATCTTTTGGAAGTTCTCTCTTTATGAAGTTCCTTAACGCGTACGTATCCCTAAGGTTGGGAGGTAATCCTTTGGAAAAAATCACGAACAAGTTTTGATTGGAAGCGACTCTGATGAATCCTATCTCTTCCAGGAGCCCTATGAGTGGAGGTTTTCCTCCAGCTATGGCTCTCACCCTTTTAGCTTTGATGCTTTCACCATAAGTGTAAACAACGAACACATCGTTCTTCTCTCTCAAAAGCCTGTAAACTCCCTTGTTGACAAAGCGGACGATATATTGAGAACAGTAACTGATTACAAATTCATTTTGGTCCTGCTATTCTTGAAGAACATAAGTGATACGTGGAAGGAAGATTTTGAAGAGAAGAAGAAGCTGATGAAGTACCTAGATGAAAAAGAGGCCGAGAAAGAGGCAGAAAACGAGGTTTATCACACCTTTAACTTGAAGAGAGAACCATTATGGGATGAGATAACCAAGGATATCAAGAAATTGCCCGAAAATCCTTCTAATGCTCTGATAAAAATAGCTGAGCTAAATCCAGAGTTGAAAGGAGTTATAGATAAGTTCAGCTTTCTAGGCTTTACTACACAGGAGCATAGGGAAAAACTAAGGCAGCTAGTTGAGCTATTCAACCAGTATAACTTCAGCAACAAGTACGTTTCAAGCGATGTGATAGGAGATGCCTATAAGCACATCCTATACAAGTTCGCTCCAACACAAGCGAAACAAGGAGAAGTTTACACTCCAAGAGAAGCTATCCAGCTTTTAGTTGAAATTCTAGATCCGAAACCAGGGCAAAGCGTTTACGATCCCGCATGTGGCTCAGGAGGGATGCTAATAGTATCTTACAAGTACGTTAAGGAGAAATATGGCAATGGCAAAGCTGAAAAGCTCCTATTGTACGGTCAGGGGTACAATTCAGATATTTACGGACTTTGTAAACTGAATCTAATAGCCCACGGAATTACAGATGCTTTCATGGAATTCGGTGACAGCCTACTACTATATCCAAGGTTTGCAGAAGGAGGGAAATTAAAACAATTCAATTTAGTAATAATTTAAGAACTAAAAAATAATATCGATAGTGAGGGCGAAGAACGAAGCGACGCAAAGTTCTGAACCCCACCATTTATTTTCTTTTACTCTGATATAATTTGTATGTAGCCAATACGACAAGGAAAATAATAGCCAATCCTGCAGAAATTTCTGGGTCAAGCATTGCTGAAAGCAACACGAAGAAAGCTGCTAAGATGGCAATTATCCCCTCTGTTTTATTACTCATATCGATAGTTAGTCATAACCTCTTTTTATATCTTTTTATTTCAGGTCTCCCGAAGCCGATTACTAGCACGATAGTTTAATAAATAATAAAAACATAAACTGGCGGGAAATGGGATGGAAAAAATTAAGATAAATATTGGAATAGTATCGGCAATAGTAACAATTTTTGTTATC
>QMVZ01000170.1 GCA_003661365.1 Thermoproteota archaeon
AAGAGAATTACATGATTTATTCGTAGATACTCTACGGGCAGCCGGATTTGAGGCTCACAAGGTTCCAATAGGATGGTACAAAGCATTCGAAATTAAGGTAAAGGGTCATCCATTGGCGGAGTCCTTAAGGGTAGTAAGAGGAGTGAAGCGAGTTGAGGAGGAAGAGAAAGCAGAACCCAGCGAGTTCACTATCTTATACCCTTCTGGAACGGAAGTTAAGCTAACCAGCTGGGAACAGATTGAGGACGAGGATCTTCGAATCTTTGTTCGAAACGAGGTCTTTGGAAAGCCCCCCTCTGGAGAGAGCCCCGTACACATAGAGTTGATGAGAAGACTTGAGCTTATAGATTATGAACCTGCTTCTGACGTCGGGCATTTCAGGTTCTATCCCGAAGGTACTCTAGTTAAGAGGTTGATTGAAGAGCTTGCCTTCAAGATAGCAAACAAGATAGGGGCCATGGAAATTGAGACCCCATTAATATACAGGCTAACAGTTCCAGCCATAGCAGAACAGGCAGAAAAGTTCAGAGAGAGGGGATATCGCTTTGAGATTGATAACATACCTTTTACTTTGAGGTTTGCAGGTGATTTCGGTCTATTTCAGATGATGAAAAACATGACGATTTCTAAGAGACATCTGCCCATAAGCTTCTATGAGATCTCACCTTCTTTCAGGTTAGAGCAAAGGGGGGAGTGTGTCGGACTCAGGCGACTTAGGGGCTTTACTATGCCAGACATCCATACTTTTGCAGCGGATATAGATCAGGCCCTTGACGTATACAAGCTCTATTTTAGGGAATATGATGAGTTGCTTAGGAAATTGAAAATCGATTACGTCGTAGCTTTTAGGGTAGTTAAGGGATATTATGAGCAGTTCAAGCCCCACATCTTAGATATGCTTAGATATGTGAATAAACCCGCTTTAATTGAAATATTGCCTAAAATGAAACATTACTGGGCAATGAAGCATGAGTTCCAGTTCATTGATAAGTCAGAAGGAAGCGGCCAGATAAGCACCGTTCAGCTCGATGTGGAGGATTCGGCTAGATATGGAATTTACTATGTAGCAGAGAATGGAGAGAAAAGGCCCGGTATAATTATTCACACATCTATGGGGAGCATAGAAAGAATGATTTACGCAATACTAGAACAGGCCGCCAAGGCGATTGATAAGGGGGTTAAACCCATGCTCCCGCTATGGTTGGCCCCAGTACAAGTGAGAGTGTTTCCAATAACTGAAAGAGCTATGGATTATGCAGAGGAAGTTGTACAGAGCTTGATGAAGGATAAAATTAGGGCAGATTTGGATGATAGAGATTTTAGTTTAGCCAGGAAAGTGAGAGAAGCAGAGAGAAGGTGGATCCCATATCTGGCTTTTATTGGAGAGAAAGAATTAGAGAAGAAAGGACTGACGATTAGGAGAAGACGAGATGGAGCTGAATATTTCTCTACGGTTAACTTGCTAAAGGAAGAAATCAAAAAAGAGTGTGAAGGAATGCCCTATAGGCCTTTAAACGTTCCATATCGTTTGAGCAGGCGCCCCAGGTTTGTTGGCGCCTTATAAAGGTCTTACTCAACTATAAGAGGCAAATTAAAATTTCCCCAACGGAAACTCGGCTAGAAAGCATATCTGAATAGGTATAGATTAAATGGCTCTTTTCTACATCTAGTCATTGATTACGATGCTCATTTTCCTCATTACACAGCTGTCTTTTTAGTTTAAGATGAATAAAAAAGTAAAAAGGAGAGAATAAAGAAGATGGCGGCGGGGATGGGATTCGAACCCATGACCTTCCGGTTAACAGCCGGACGCTCTACCTACTGAGCTACCCCGCCAAGCAAGAAATTGTTGTTAGGTTGCTCGCTTAAAAAACGTATGCTTCTCTGGTGACCTCAACCTTCTTAGGTGCTCTTACCCAGGAAGTGAAGTTTTCGTAATGTTTGATCAATTCTTCAGTTAGACTGGGTTGTATCTTTGAAAGAGCTTCTTCAAAATGTCTCATATAGACGATCTTGGCATTGCTATCCTCTCTTATGGCGCTAAGACCTGCCTCCCTAACGATGGCCGCCAAATCTGCACCACTATAGTTTTCTGTCCTTTCAGCAATGCTCTCGAGATTTACATCCTTAGCCATAGGCATTTTCTTCGTTAGAACCTTTAGGATCTTCAATCTTCCGTACTTGTCGGGAGGTGGCACATAAACGAGGCGTTCCAACCTTCCTGGTCTTAATAGAGCTGGATCAATTAGATCCGGTCTGTTTGTTGCTCCTATAACGACTACATCCTTCAAGCTCTGAATTCCGTCCATTTCCGTAAGCATCTGACTTACGACTCTCTCTGTGACTCCTGAATCAGCGTATCCCGTTCCTCTCCTCGGGAAGAGTGAGTCGATTTCATCTATGAAAATGATTGCTGGAGCAACCTGTCTAGCTTTCCTGAAGACTTTTCTAACGGCTTTTTCGCTTTCTCCAACCCACTTGCTGAGAAGCTCCGGTCCCTTTATTGAGATGAAGTTTGCCTCGCTCTCGTTGGCAATCGCTTTGGCTAGGAGAGTTTTACCGCATCCTGGAGGTCCATATAATAGGATGCCTTTTGGTGGATCGATTCCTATCCTTTCAAATGTTTTAGGATGCTTTAGAGGCATTTCTATGAGGTCGATTAGTTCTCTCTTCACCTGCTCTAGGTCTCCTATGTCTTCCCATTTAACGTTCGGGATCTCTATGTAAATCTCTCTCATGGCAGAGGGCTGAATTAGCTTAAGAGCTTCCTGAAAATCAGATTTCTTCACAATTAGTTGTTCCAGTATCTCCAAAGGTATTGTCTCAGACTCAAGGTCTATCTGTGGGAGGACTCTTCTCAAGGCAGCCATGGCTGCTTCTCTTACTAAGGCTGCTAGATCAGCACCCACAAAGCCGTACGTTATCTCTGCTAACTCTTCAAGATTCACATCTTCTGCTAGTGGGACGTTTCTAGTGTGTATCATCAATATCTCTTTTCTGCCGTTTTTATCAGGAACACCTATTTCAATCTCTCTATCAAACCTTCCAGGCCTCCTCAGGGCAGGATCAAGGGCCTCGGGTCTGTTTGTCGCCCCTATAACTATTACATCACCACGAGCCTCTAATCCGTCCATGAGAGAAAGTAGCTGTGAAACTACCCTTCTCTCAACTTCTCCAGTAACTTCATTCCTGTTTGGAGCTATCGAGTCGATTTCATCTATGAATATTATTGTTGGGGCTTCTCTCTGAGCCCTTTCAAATATCATCCTCAATCTCTTCTCGCTTTCTCCGTAGTATTTACTCATTATTTCAGGCCCATTTATTGAGATGAAGTTGGCTCCGCTCTCATTTGCCACCGCTTTGGCTAGGAGAGTTTTACCGCATCCTGGGGGCCCATATAAAAGCACGCCTTTAGGAGGCTCAATGCCTAAGTGTCTGAACAGTTCTGGGTGTTTAAGGGGGAGCTCTACCATCTCCCTGATCCTCTGGATTTCCTCTTCTATTCCCCCTATGTCTTCGTAGGTAACGCTAGGAACTCTTACCAAGGTTGGAGGGGCTGGAGTTTCCCTAACCTCAATTTTAGTTAATTCAGTAACCTTACCATAATTTCTGGGTGAGACGAGCACCACCACTAATGGAATGAACCTGCCAACTAGGGGAATTAGGACCACATCGCCTTGGGTAACGATCTGATCAAGAAGTCTTCTGTGAACCCAACCTCCAAAGTCCGGACCGACCCTAATCCTTTGATCCTGAGGTGCCAAAACAACTCTTTTGGCCCTTATTGCCTCAACAGGGCGTATTCTAACCTTCTCTCCCGTTCTAACTTTGGAGTTCCCTCTGATTATCTTGTCCATTCTAATTCTCTTGCTTCCAACATCGGTTGGAGAGGAAGGC
>QMVZ01000171.1 GCA_003661365.1 Thermoproteota archaeon
GACCTGCTCCTGTCTCCGTTGTTAGCCTCTCAGTTCCCTCCTGCCTTGCGTAATAGGATTAAGCCAAGGCTGTGTTAAGCTTGTGGCTTCCAGTAGGAGTCACGTCTTCCCTCTTGAAGAATATCTTGGCGGGGGTCTTGAGGTATTCTTCAAGTCTCTTAGCCCTGTATAGAGGAGTAGGCCTTCCTATCCTAATGTATTGCTCCCTAACCTCTTCAGGTATCTCTATCCTCCTTTCTTTTGATGCCTCTTGCCTAACGCATTCTTTTGGAAACAGAACAGTTAGGGCATCAGTGCTCAAGGGCTCTTTTGTCCTTGGGTCCATCATGGGGGGAATTCCCCCCAGATCAGACAAGATGTTGTACCAAAACCTCGGGATCTCTTCCTCAGATAGATCAACCCTTATTTTCAAAACAAATCGCCTCCCTTCCTTGCATTAAGCAGGAATTTCAGCGGGAGATCAACTGGTTTCAGCTCTATTTCCAGCACATGTCTCGTTGTCTTTGGAGGCATGAGCTGACCTCTAAGAGCCGTGTCTATCACTAGCTGCTTCGACACCTTGTACCCTATCCTCCTTGGAAAAACGCTTACATCTGGAGATTTGTACTCAACCAGCAGAGCTGGGATCAGCTTTGCTCCAAGCATCTGCAAAATTCGGTACCTGTGGTGTCCGTCAAGTATTACTCTAGTCTTCCTGTCAATGATGAGGGGCGTCTTGAGAATTCCTTCTTCCAGGATCTCGCGTGTCAGTTCTTTTAGATGATGAGGGCGTATTCTCTCGTGTGGAATCAAAGAGTCTGTGGGTAAAAAGGCTATCTCACTTGACTTACGAGTAAGACCTCTCAAAGAGGCTACTTCAGGTCTATCGCAGCCAAACTAGATCCCCTGTATTCATGCTCGTCCACCTTGGAGGTTTGGGAAGACTTCTTAGGTTCTTTATAATTTTTCGGTTCCTTATTTTTACCCTTAAATTCAGCTCATATCTGCGGGAACATAGTTGAGGTTCTTCACACTGGCGTTGGAACCCTCGTTTGTCGTGGGCAGCCAATGGAGCTTCTCAAGGAAAAAGTTGAGAATGTTGGCAAGGAAAAGCATGTACCTGTAGTTGAGAGGACTGAAGCGGGGATAAAGGTGAAAATAGGGTCTGTCCCACACCCAATGGAAGAAAAGCATTACATTGAGTGGATAGAAGTAATTGCAAATGGTAAGGTTCTCAGGAAGCTTCTGAAACCCGGAGACAAGCAGAGGCCGAGTTCAAGGTGAAAGAGGAGGGAATAGTGGTCAAAGAGTACTGTAACATCCATGGGCTCTGGGTTAAAAGGGAGGGTTAAGTCCCTCTCCCTCTTTTTCAGGCTAAATTGGAATCTTTTCTATTGCCCACGCAATATCCAACTCATGAAGCTTCTCTTCCTTCGGAACTCCGTTTTCATCCCAACCCATCATTAAGTAGTAAAGCTTTATGGCTTTTTTCAACTGAGCTGGGTCTAAAGCTGTTTTTGATAGGGCTCCGCTTCTATGTGGCTTGAAGAACCTTTCAGGGAGCCAGTCATCATTGGATTTGAATCCTCTCATAACGTTTATTAATCTGGTCATGGTTGTCGCCCTTTCAGCAGCCTTAAGAAGCTCCCAAGCAGTTGTATTCCAACCAGTTATGGCTCTAACTATTTCAACCTTGTGAACGAGGTCGAAAGGCATGAAGAGGCATATCGGGAGAACGTTGTTTAGAACGCGGTAGTTCACGTAGTAATAGAAGGTTCTTACCTTTGCAGGTCCTAGATCCTCTACAGATGGAATTTCTAGAATGCCAAGGGATCTCAATTCGTTCGCTATTCTCTCCGAGTTAAGAGCCGTGTCGTGCATGTTGTGACAGTGATCTGCTCCTGTTGGAGAGACCGCGTACCCCAGTCCTAAGCCCCTCTTCAACCTAGGTTCGTGCATAGGAACTTCCTGCCCCTTTACATGAATTGCGAACTTCTCTGCCCCCTTCCCGAGCTTCTCCGCGGCCCTCTTAGACCCCTCTGCCAAAAGGTCACCCATACCCTTCCTCTCACCAATCATCTCAACGACCTTTACCATGGCATCAGCGTTACCGAAGGAGAGTTCAAGGCCGTTAGTGTCTTCCTTTGTTAGTATTCCGTTCTCGAAACACTCCATTGCAAAAGCTATCGTTGCACCAGTCGATATAGTGTCCATCCCGTAAGCGTTACAGAGTTGGTTGGCCATGCATATTGCCTCAAGATCATCGATTCCACAATCGGATCCAAGAGAGGCGAGGGTTTCATACTCTGGCCCCCCATAGGCTGGATCCACTTTCCAAGGCTCTTCTATTTTAACAACTTTCTTGCATGCCACTGGACAGGCGAAACAGGTGTCCATCCTGATTCCATACTTCTTTTTCAGGGTTCTAGCATCAATATCCATCACATTTGGAAATGGATCCCCTCTGAAGTTGTTTACAGGCAGATTTCCTGTCTGCAGTCCTATGTCCATCGCTGCCCCAGTTCCGTAGAGATGAAGGCTTCTAACAAGCCTCTCTACGTTTTGGGCAAGCCATCTAGAGATTTCTCTCAACTTTGCGGGATTTGCCACCTTTGGAGGCTTAGATCCCCTTACTGCCACTGCCTTAAGCTTCTTCGATCCCATTACAGCACCTAGACCTGCTCTCCCTGCTGCTCTAGTTATGTCGTGCATTATGCAAGCGAACCTGACTAACTTCTCTCCAGCAGGACCTATCTGCGCTACCCTTATTCCCTCATCACTTAGCTCCTTCCTAATGGCTTCTTGGGCTTCTTTCGTCTTCATTCCCCAAAGGTGGGAAGCATCCCTTATCTCTGCCCTTCCATCGTTTATCCAGAGGTAAACTGGCTTTTCAGAGGAGCCCTTTATGATGATAGCGTCAAAACCAGCCCTTTTAAGCTCAGCTCCCCAGTATCCACCAGCCTCTGCCTCTCCATAGCCTCCTGTTAGAGGTGATATTGCGCCTACGCTATGTCTTCCAGCTCCCGGGATTGGATTACCTGTGACAGCGCCCAATGCAAATATAAGCAAGTTTTCAGGACCTAGAGGATCCGTTTTGGAGTCGGTTTCCCTCAAAAGGAAATAGGATATGAAGCCTCTTCCACCTATATAACGACGGTAAAACTCCTCACTTGGCTCCTCAATCCAAGTTTTACCCTCTGAGAGGTCAACCCTCAGTATCCTACCGTTATATCCTAACATTTCGTAAGGTGCCTACATCGATTACTTAAATTCTTAAATAAGGTTATAAGAGCCGGTCTTTAGGAGAAATCCCTCTTTGATTGACATTAGGCTATATGAACCAGCAATGCGTGTCAGAGTAAAGGAGCTGCTAGCACATTGATGTTATGAGTGTGCACAACTTGCACTCCTCTATGTTTATGCTGCTATCAAAAGCCTTGTGTAGCTTGCACATCAATCCCTTCCTTCTGACAGCCTTACAGACGTCACAGAACCTCACAACGAAGTCCTTGTAAGATATCTGCTTGTTAGCAAGCGATCTAGCTATGTCGTCTACCATGGCCGAGATCTCGGGCTCTCCTTCGAGGTCTATTGCTCTTCCCCTAAGCTTTCTGCTGTAGAGGCTTATGGCTGGCTGGCTCACTCCAAGCAGGCTTGCAGCTTCAACCTGCTTCAATCCATGATCCTTGACTAATCTCTTTGCCACCATTGCTCTTATGACAGGGAGCACGCATTTTACGGCAACTTCGCATGGAATCAGCAGTTGATATCCCCAATGTTATGATGAAAAACGATAAATATAACTCTTATTACCATCGTTATAGATGAGACTTGGTGGGGTACACGTGTCCCGGCTTAGACAACTTCGTCAGGCCAAAACCTGAGTACATAAC
>QMVZ01000172.1 GCA_003661365.1 Thermoproteota archaeon
AACTCAGGCCTTAGCCTCTTAAGGTAGATAACAGCAGCTTTCCCATTTACATAGGCCTCTCCAAAAACGAAATTCAGGTTTCCGGAGTAAGCGTCAACGTCAGCAATGCCAAGAATCCTATCCGCCACCTCAGGATTGAAATAGCTCAAAACCTCATCCAGTATGAGAGAAGACCTGTGCTGATCTCTTTTCGAGTCGTAAGAGACCATTGGAACCGGAATTGCATCAGATATGCTGATTGATGTGCCTGGGAAAACTTTCTTGAGTTGTATGGCTAGAAACAGCAGTACTTTATCTTCGATGTCCCCTACTGGTTTTAGGACTAACTTCATTCTAAAGCCCTAGACCGATTTCGTTTATATTAATTACCATATTCCATGCCACCTTCATGAACTGCTTTGAACGAGTTTCTCCAGCTCCTGAACCAATATCTCCGCGTCCTTCTCAGTAAGCTTGCCGAAGCTTATTCTAAACTGATTTTCTTTACCTTTGAAGCTCCAGGCAGGAACTACTCCTACACAAATCTCCCTACTGGGGTCTAAGAGTTTTCTCGCAAACTCGTTAGAATCCCTTATTTTTTCATGCTCTGCAAGGATGTAAAAGGCCCCCTTTGGCCTTGGGAATTCAAAACCTGCCTCTCTCAGCCCTTTGGCAAGAACGTCCCTTTTAACCCTGTAATACTCCCTTAGATCCTCAAGATAGCTGGGTTTCATGGATTCCAACATTCTTAGGCCAACCAGCTGTGATAGAACACTTGCACCTGCGGCGCTGCCATATACCCTCCTCCCTAAAGCTTTGGGATCCCCCTCAAGCATGTAGACAACCCCTATCCTGAGGCCCGGAAGGGAAAATATCTTGGAAAAGCTGTCTACCATGCAGTTTCCAATGAATTCGGGCCTTTCCTCGAAGTATATCGAGTGGTAAACGATGTCGTCTATGACGTAAATCCCCCTGTCCCTCAATTCCTCGTAAAGCTCAACTAGCACCCCCTTTTCGGGATAGTATCCCGTGGGGTTATGTGGGTAGTTCAAAACCACGAATGCGGTGTCATCTTTTACCTTCCCTAGTATTTCAGACACCAAATCAGGAGCTATTGGGTTGTAGGTGTCGCACTTTATCCCCAAAAGCTCGGTCTGAATGAAGTAGATGGGAAAGCCTGGTGCTGGGTAGAGACCGCGCTTCCCCCTGAAACCAAGGACAGAAACCAGCATGGCGTGGCTGCCGCTGCTTGCAACGAATACCCTTTCTGGATCGACTTCTATCCCTATGTATTCCTTAGCGAACTTTGAGAGGGCCTCCCTCAGCTCATCAATTCCAGCAAAGGGGGCGTACTCCCTTCCCACCTCTCCCAACTTTGATAGAACCTTGGAAACAGGAACAGGGGGCTCATGGGACGGAGCTCCTATGTGGGCATCTATTACCTTATGTCCCTCCCTCTTTAACTTAGTACAGGCCCTCATCACGTCCCTAATGGTTAGTCCAAAGCCCAACTTACTTCAAGAATGCCTTGTAAGCATATCATATAATTGTTAACAATTTTAACGACCCTTCACACCCAGCTTTCCCGGCCTTGTTCCTCAAGAAAACCCGAATTTCATGGTTTACGCTGATAGTAACATATCAAATGCTAAGATTTGGAGGAAAACCATCATTAGGGCTTCCCCTATGTCTATCCTTCCGTCATCCCTTACGAAGAACTTTAGCATCAGCATAGAAGCTGAGGTAACTGCAAACTGGGTTGTTACATAGGCATCGATGGGAACTGGTGCTAGGAAGGCTATTAAGCCGACTACGAGTAGGGCTATCTGGCTTAACCCGCCTATAGAGTTCCCAAGGGCCAGTTCGGTCTTTCCCTTCAGCGCACAAACCACAGCTACGCCATGCTCAGGAAGAGTTCCTACTGCTGCTAGAGCTAGAGCTGCATGAACGGCTTGGAAGCCCGTCCTGGAGATCAACGTCTCTGTTAGGGATACTATGGCCCATCCAGCTATTAGTATGCCGCAGAGACCAAGAAGCAATTTGAAAACGGCTGATAGCCCTTTGCTTGCCCTTTTTTCAGCACTTACCTCCCCTTTGCTCCTTGACAAGAAAAACAGCCTGAGAATGTAGGAGATGTAAACTGTGGTTAAGATAAAACCTACGCCCCTGGGCATGAAGCTGGCTTCATCCCCCAACCCAAGGTGGGCAAGGGCAAGGAGGGAGAGGACAAGGTAGGCGGATAAGGTGAAGACCACTGCATTTAGCTCCTCCTTTAACACCTCCCTCGGCACCTCTATCGATGCCTTCCCCGTCCTAAGGCTTAAGATAAAGGTAACGGAACTAAGGAGAAGTATTCCCATGCCAACACTGCTTAAAGACGCTAATACGGCTACCTCTACCATTTCAGGGGTTCCAGCGGCCACTGCCATTAGGGTCATGGTCAGCTCAGGTATGGTAGAGGCTAGTGAGCTTAGGACCCCCATCGAGTAGCTTGGAAACCCGAGGTCCCGTGCGAAATCCTCTAAACCATCAACAACTACCTCAGAAGACCTTCCAATTGCCCATGAAACCACGGCAAGCGAAACAACAAATAGAGGAAGTGCTGGAACATGCAGAGCACCCCTTTCAAATGAGATGATGGCTAGAACGTTTAAAGCAAGGACAAGCGCTATTGCTAGGGATTCAGCCCTACCCATCTGGGTTCACCGGCCATATCTTCTTACCCATGGCTTCAACGCTGTTGTCATATATCTCCTCTATGAGGAAGATGTAGGCTGGCGTCCTGCTCCAGTCTCTATTCTTGGCTCCCGCGTGAAACACGTCGTGGACTGCGTTAGCGTATTCCCAGTACAAGTCATCCTCGTGTATCTCAACCCTTGCCCTCACCTCAAAGGAAGTCGAAGGAGGGGTATAGAAGAGGATCGATGCCCTTGGGTTATCGGCGAAGTTAGCCCAGGAGTGGCCTTTTGCCAGCTCTAAGCTCGAGAGTTTGAGGAAGTCAACCCTCTCCTCCACGTAAACCTCATCCAGAAGGAGCTTTAGCGCTCTTTTCATTGCCTCATCACGTGATAAGCCTTCTTTCTCCTTCAAAAAGGCCTTAAGCCGATTCACGGTCTTCTCTATGAACTCTTCTTTCTGAACGAAGCCAACTCCCTTAATGGATCCGTTCAAGCCCGCCCTTCCGTTCGATATTATTGCTGGCGTGTGCCTGGTGAATGCTACGAGGAAATCAGCCCCTGAAAGGCTTTTCTTCAAAACTCTCTCTATGAACTTCCTTCTCTGCCTAAAAGCGTACTCGATGAACTTTTCAGGTAGCGAAGTCATCTTTCTCTCATGGAAGTTGGAAGTATAGAATAAATAGGTTCAGGAAGGCATCTAACTGATGGTCGACGTAGGGCTTCCGGGTTACATGAGGCTCCTTTCCACCAACGCAGCGTCCAAGGAAATTAGATCTAACCCAAGGTTGCTTATCTACGGGGAGTGTGTGAGGGTAGAGCACCCTGAGATACTCAAAGACTTGTCCAAGGGCAGGACCTGCCTAGCAGCATGTCCAGAAAGCGAGCACATAAACATAATTGCCTTGAAGGTGGCATCCATAGTTTCAAGGTTGGAGCTAGAGGAGCTCCTCGTGCTAACAGTTGACGGTTCCCCTCACTGCATTCAACTGCACCATGCGGTTGAGGAAGCGCTGAAGATAGCTAGATCTCCAGTTGAAGTAAAACACCTGGTTATCTACAAGGGTAAGGCATCTGAGATATCTAAAGAAGCGATAAAAACGGCAAGATACCTCTTCAAAATAGAAAACTTGATCAAAAC
>QMVZ01000173.1 GCA_003661365.1 Thermoproteota archaeon
AACCAATAGGCGATACCCCCTCTATATTTTTCAAGGAAGATAACAACCACAGAGCAGTTTTGGCTATGGCTCCTGCTTTATCTCGCTACATACTGGCCGTTAAGCAACGGACATCTTTTATTAATTTATCTTAATGGGGATTCCTGAGTTGTCGAATAATGAAACGGTCAAGTTGTTGCAAGACATTAAAAAGGATTCTTGCCTTAATTTGTCTTTCTAACATTGGGAATCTCAAGAAAGAACTTCTATCTACCGAATTAGATCAACGAGTCTACGATCTCTGTACTGAAGAAGTGTTGATGAAATTGCAAATATGATTCCAGAATTAGGCTACAGAGGAGTTTATGATCGAGTAACAGAATGGGAAAAACGAGGCCTAGTCACATCTGAAACAGGAACCTATTGGAAGAGGAAGACCCAGAAAAGGTTTTATTAAAATAGAAGAGTTCCTCCGCTGAATCTAATTAGTTACCTATCAAGCTTACCATAGACCAGTAAGACCCTTGCTGTGTCAACTCCATCCATTAGACAATAGTAAAGAGCCTTACCCGTCTGACGAGCCTTCGCCTCAGTAGCCATCTCCAGTTGTTCTCGTACCGTAAAGTCTATCTCACCAACGTGTTGAACAATAAAAAGTCTGGCAGGTAATTTGAGTAATCTCAAAATTTGATCTCCATTCTTTCCACAATCCGCTATAGTGAGTTTCTTTCTTAGTCCTTTACCTTTAAACATAAAAGCGGTTGGAATACGGTGTCCTCTAAATTTAATCCTGGTTGTAAAGAGATCACCTAATTCCCCACCCCAATCCTTCTGCACAAAGGTTTCGCCAATTATCTCAGCTAATGAGTTCTTTATAAACTCTTCATCCAAATCTAGTGGGATGAGATTTACAACTTCACTCGGCTTCACTTTTCTCACTTCTATGAATGAATCTATATCATCTACTTGCAATTCTTTACAAACTCCATGCGATAGAAGTGGTGTCTTTATTATTTTTACAGTTCTCTCCGTTAACGGCTCATTGATCTTAGAGGAATTTTTCCATGCATTTATAATCGCTTTCTCTAGCCTTTTATTGAAGAACTGTGAGCGCGATATGGAATTCAGCCTGAAAAAAGAAGTTTTCACCTTACTAATGGTTTTTCTTAGGTCAAAATGTCCTTTAGCAAAGTCTTCTAAAATAGCCTCTGTCAGTTTTCTTGAAAAGTTATCATAGTCTTGAAAACCACGGTTGAAGACATAGTTAAGTATAATGTTATATATAGAAATTCTCACAGAGTTATTCATAGAGACTCCTCTATTCCAAATTTACGTCGTATATACTCATCGATATTAAGTACTTGAACCCATCTTGGTTTAGCGTAAATCCCGCTGTCGGGAAGCTTATATATTAGACCTCCTTTCTCCAAAATTTTTTTAGCCCGTGTAACATTAGGTGGTTTTATATGAGTTTTCTTTGAGATTTCCGCCAAGGTTCTTGCACCATTGACTGATAGAAAAACAAGGGCTCTTTCTTTTGAATTCCCGATAACCCTGTCTACATAAGATAGGTATCTGTCTTGATTAAGTCGAATATTAAGTTCTTGTGTTGCTTTAATATCTTTTATTTCTGCCTTGATTGCCACTATCTCTTTATGCGTCTCGGGAGTCTCCGGCATTAATATCACATCAGAGCCATTTGTTTTTTCTTAAATGACCTGCTCATGAACTGTTTTTCCCTCTCTTTCTACGGTTCGTATCAAACCTTCTCTTCGCAAAATGCTCAAATAAGATCGGACATATGCGCTATCTTTTTGTATTGCCTGCGCTATGTCCGTGGTTGTCTTAGTTCCATCGCAAAGACTGTAAACTTGTTCCTTAACAGAGCCTTTGCGAAGTAATCGCTTCTTTGCCTCCTTCAACTTATCTTGGTTAGCGAGGATAAATATAGATCTAATTTCTTCTAGTGTAGATTGGATCGTCTTCAATAATCGTTCAGAACTGGTCTTGCTTGTCATGTCTGCTCTTCCTCTTTTTCGACTTTTTCTTCAGGAAGTTTGATTAACTCTATCCATGAAGGTGGTACATAAGGGATTAAACGCCTAGGAGGTTCCCCCCATGTTTTTTTAACTAATCCAGCTTTAATAGCGAGATTCAAAAATCTATGAACAGATCTTTCTGAAATACCTATTAACGAAGCTATCTCTTTAGGAGTTTTTTCTCCATCTATAAGAACCCAGATTTTCTTACGTTCATCAGTTGTAGCAATTTTAGAGAGCTCTTTTTCTATAGTTTCTCCATAAATTAAAACCATAATCCTAGTTTGTATCCTAAGTTCTTCTAAAATAGCATCTTGACTACTCACTTTTTCTTACCTCCACCCTTAGGCCTTGGCACCTCTATA
Source organism: Thermoproteota archaeon (assembly GCA_003661365.1). Taxonomy (GTDB): domain Archaea; phylum Korarchaeota; class Korarchaeia; order Korarchaeales; family Korarchaeaceae; genus QMVU01. The sequence goes on from QMVZ01000173.1 coordinate 2,384, forward strand.
CCAAAATCAGGTAATGAAAATGCCCTCTTATATCGAGTGCCTCCACGTACCCTTATGGGCTCCATTAACCCTAACCTTGCCCATTTTTTCCAATTTTCTAATATTGGAGTATGGCTCTTGAAACCAGCTAGCCTAGCAACTTCTACGCTTCCTCTTCCATCGCTATAATGGTAAGCTATCTTCTCTTTATCTGTCTTCAGAACATCTAATAAAACCTCCTTTACTCTTTGCATACCCTGAAATCGAGTCCACTTCAATATCTCTTCTAAAAGCTCAATTATTCTGTCTTCCTTATTCAACATTTCTCATCATCCTTAATTTATTAGATCCCTTTTGTTGTTGGAGTTTCTTGATGATGTGTTGCCACTTAAGAGGTATCCAATTTATAGTTCTACGCGGAAATCCTCTTTTGTCTACTGTTATTAATTCAAGTTCTTGTGCCTCACGCACAAAATACTGAACAGCTCTAGTGCTAACTCCCACCTTCTTTGCTATATCGCTTACACTAAGGGTTCCGTCGCATAAAGCCCATATTATCTTTCTGCTCGGGGTCGACGCTACTTTTTTAAGTTTATCTTTAACTATGCTATGTGTTTGTAGCTCGATTAATTGTCTTATTACAGATAGCTTGGCGTCTATGCTCCTTAGTACTTCCAACTTTTCTGTTTCTATATCAGACATACATAGAATCTACTCACGAAATTCTATATAAACTTTCTGCTTCATCTATTTCTTTGGTGTCTAATTACGAAACATTTTTAAACAATGAGAGAAACATAATATCTCGATATGAGTGAGGTAGTGCTTACCAAAAGACAATTTGAAGAGATCCTTAGAAAGCTAGATCTACTAGTTAAACTATCAGCGCTTAATCTGGTTAAAGATAGAAAAGTTAGAGAACAGATAAAATTTCTATATGGCTTAGGGCTTCAACCTAAAGAAATCGCATGGATACTGGGGAAAACATCTACTCATGTTAGAGTTGAGCTACATAAATTAAGGAAAGCAGAGAAGGAATCAGAATAATAAACTAGAACTCTTCTTTAATCAGTCTTCTTATCTTCTCATTTAAATCTGGGATCTTATTCTTTATGATATCCCATACGATATCCCAGTCCACTCCAAAATAGTGATGGATAAGTTTGTCTCTTAGGCCTGCTATCTTTCTCCACTCAACCTCAGGATGCTTCTTCTTGAAGCTTTCGGATAAGTTTTTGACAGCTTCGCCGATGATCTCAAGGCTTCTGATACAAGCCCTTTTCAGAACTTCGTCCTCTATTAATTCGTGAAGTTCCAGCCTTTTGCATTGATCATTCAAAAATTTAATTTCATCCATTATATGTCTTAAGAACGCCTCGTCTCTATTCACACCAGACTACCTCTTTCTC
>QMVZ01000174.1 GCA_003661365.1 Thermoproteota archaeon
ATTCCAGAAAGGTCGTTGTTAACTATCTGTTTAGATTCTTAAAACAGATCCTTCAGAAGCTGATATATGAGGTCTACTGTTATCAGGAAGAAAATTAAAGCTGGATTTGTCCATAAGAGGAACGCAAGTATGATGGCCATAATTAAGAGGTGCTCTTTCTTTTCATCTGAGGGCTTCTTCGAGCTCAACTTCATCCTGTATTAGTTACTCTGAAACCGAATATAAAGATTGGCGAATTTGCGCTTCTTTACAAGCTTTGGATTATCTTAAGAAGAAACACCTTGTTTCTGTGACGACATTTACTGAGGCAACATCTCATCTTCTTGGAGGATTTATCAGTGGGAAGTTGGGCGCGACGCTAAAGAAACCTTCTCTACGGATTGAAAAGGGATAAAAACGGGAATTTTCTTAAATATCTGGCTTTTCGCCATGCTTTCAGTTCTTCTTCCGAGAAAGAGAGCTTTTCAATAAGATACATTGGAAGACAATAGTCTGTGAGCACAACCTCCTTTTTCTTCATTTCTGCAGCAAAAGACGCAGCTTTCGGCCCTCCTTTCTTCAACCCTTCTTCATATGCTGCCATAACTTCTGATTTGTAGTATCCAACCAAGCCTTCCCCTTGTAGTTGAGGGAATAGTGTGGGGAATATCCCGGCATTCGAAATAGATGTAAATGTCCTTACCCATAGTTCCTCGGCCCAAACCTCTCTATCAAGGAACTCCTTCCTCTCTTTTTCATTCATAAGGACGTTTCTACGAACGAAATTAAACGAAATCACTGCAGCTCCTAGATAAGGATTGGCCAGATAAAGAAGGCGATAGAAATCGTTCAGGTTTGGAGCGTTCTTCGCCTTCTCAAGCCCTTCTTCACCTATCTTCAACAACGTAGGACCTGTAATGACTAAAGCTCCTATTTGGTCCCTTTCGATCAGCTCATCGACGAACTTGTTGCGGAATTCCATTGGATCAAAATTCCCTATGTTTTGAATTACCCACTTGAGGAAGTAACTCGAATCTTGCTTGGAAACGAGTCCTTTCTCCCATACCTCTCCTAAGCTGATGAGTGTGGAAAGAACTAAGAGATAGTCTATGAAGTATTGATTGGGAAGTGTAAAGCGATCAATCAGTCCATATAGCTCCTGAGAGAAGTTAATTGAGAATTTTCGGACTTTTTCGAGCAAGTCCACAGTCCTATCTCTGATCAAGTACTCTTTCATCATCTTTGCAAGCCCTTGACGTAAGACGCTCGTATAGGTATGTTCGAAAAGACTCCTTATGGCTCCTATCACGGTATCCAAATTCAGAACCCGATAAAGGTCAGGGTTCTTTCCCTTCAGCTCTGACGACAGTTTCAACAGTCTTGAGAAAAGCCTTCTATCTTTAGGATCATACTTAATGGCAATCCTTTCCCTTCTTCCATCAGGTCTACTTAACAAAGCATATTCTCCAGGCTCCAAGGAAGATTCTTGAGATGATCTAAAGTCAGTTTCGGGAACTGGCTTATATCCCTTAGAAATGTAATTCAACACTCGCTCGGTTTTTTGTAACAACTTCTCAGCGTCCTCTGGCGTTAGGATCATCAAGCAACGGCAAACTCTTGCTATTTCATCGCGCAGTTCGATGATATGAGAAGGCATCACATGCACAGCATTATTTACCTCCGCTTGTGAATACGATCGTCAGAGCCCCTGCTATTCTTTCAGCACGGTCTTTTGCTTTGTCCTCCGGAAAATTATGGGACTTTAAGGCCTCGAAAACCATCTTTGTGCCTTCTTCTATGGCTTCTTTGAGGTCTGCTTCAGATGACCCCTTAACGACCACAACAACGGAGTTCATCAACTGGTGAAGTTCTTCCTGCTGCTCAACAGAATCTGTCTTGAGAGCCTTCTGGGTGAAATCTGAGAGCTCTTCGAGGGTCTTTTCAACTAAATGTTCAAACAACTTCTCCTTTAACGCATTAACGAACCCAGACAAAAAAGAGCCTATCAAGAGCCCAGAAAATGTGATAAGCAGCTCAGATCCCACATGATAGCGAACATCTTCTTCAACCCTGATGAGAGGCAAATCTGCTGCTATCACGTCAGATACGTCGAGATAGGCTCTTTGTGTCTCTTCAAGAGAGATCTGATCTTCACTAACAGAAGGATTCATTACGTTAATGTCTAGATCATATTAAAAAACAATCTCATATTGCCTGATGTTCCCTAACTTTTGCGCAAGAGATGTCCATTATATGATTGAAGATCGCTACCACCGCTTTTTGACTAGTTCTTTCACTATCCATCGATTTTTCTTCAAGATGATTTCTTAGCCATGAGGGATCATCATACGAGCTAAGGGCTTTACAACAGGTCCCTTTCAAGCTGAACGTACTCGGCTTCTATCTTTCCTCCAGACTTAAGGTATAACACGGCTCCTGGCGCTAAGTGATCGAGATAAGCCAACGTGTAGACCGTAAGCCTCTCTAACCCGAACTCTAGAGCTTTTCTTAATGCTGCCTTCATTAGCTCCCACCCAACACCTTTAAGCCTGTGGTCTGGCAGTACCATGACCCCGAAGAACGTGCCCTCACGACCCTTAACATGAAATCCAGTGAGCCCAATCACCCTTCCGTCTTTCCTTGCAACAAGCCACAAAAGGCCCCCTGAAGGCTCAAACCAGGATCTTGAAATTTCCTTAAGCCTCTCTCCTCCTCCATAGTCCTCTATCCACCAATCCCAATAGGGCTTCAAGCTCTCTACGAAGACGTTTGGTAGCGTGTCGAGGTCTTCAGCCCTTAGTTCACCCACTTGAGCTATCTCCTCTGCAGGAGGTCCTATTTCTACTCGCTCAGGCTCCCAAAAGATCCGAAGTATTCTCCTTACGGGTTTGAAGCCGTGCCTTTTGTAGGCAGATACGTAGTACTCCATTGAGTGGGTGTGAGCCCTGACAAGCCTGGCCCCCTTCTCAGACAACCACTCAAGGGCCTTATCTATTAGTATGTCCTCCACGCCTAATCCCCAAAGCTCCTTAAGGACAGCAAGATCCCAGAGTTCATATCGATCCTTCTCGAGCAAACCCTTTATCCATATGCATCCAGCTGGCTTCCCATCAACTTTGGCCAAGAGAAGTCTGCTAGGATCGAAATGAGGAGATTCCGTAATAGCCCTCAGATCCTCAAGTGTTCTCCTCTCCAGCCTTCCGAAGCACTGCTTAAGAATGCTGTGCCATAATTCAGCTTCTATACAACCTTTTACCTTAATCATATGAAATCAGGATTAGAACCAATTTTTTGCTTTTAATTCCTGATTCGCATACGCCTGCTCGCTAGTTATTATGTTTAAAAACAAAGATATAAAACGAAAACGCTTGAAATCATTTCAGAACTCTTCAATTTCAGAAGTAGGTGAAGAGAAATTGGTTCTTGATCGATTAGTTCCGGGTGTTGATAAGCATGAGATTGACACTCCTGCATTGCTTCTGGATCTGAAACTCCTTGAGCACAACATCAAGGTCATGTCTGACTTCATATCAGGGGTGAAAGCAGAACTTAGGCCTCATGTTAAGGCTCACAGAACGCCCATGATAGCTCACAAGCAGATAGAAGCTGGAGCTAAAGGCATTACATGCGCAAAGGTAAGCGAAGCCGAAGTTATGGTTGAGTCGGGCATAGAGGACGTTTTCATCGCCAACCAAATCGTTGGAGTGAAGAAGATAGCAAGATTGATTAGCCTTGCCAGGAAAGGCAGAGTTTCGGTGGCTGTTGATAGCATAAAGA
>QMVZ01000175.1 GCA_003661365.1 Thermoproteota archaeon
TTCGTTCTTTTAGTGAACCCGAAGGCTGAAAGCAAAGTCAGACAAGGTGTTACAACTGAAGTAGTTGGAAACTGTGGAGGTTCTGCAGCCCCTGCAAAGGGAGCTGCACTTGAAAGGGCAAAGAGAATCATGAGCGGGTATGGTATAGATAGGGTGGAGTGGACATCATTCTCGGATTACCTTAACCTTCTAGAGAAGAAAGGGATAGCGATAAATGTAGTTGCATTAGTAGGACATGGAACTGTTAGACAGTGCGTCTTAGGCATGGAGAATAGGCCCCCAATAGAGAGAGAACTCCAAGAGATGAAGGCCTTGGTCGCAGAGGCAATGGAAGCAGGCGCTTTTGGCATGTCATCAGGCCTTGTCTATCCTCCTGGCCGCTATGCGAGTACTGAGGAGCTGATAGAGCTCTGCAAAGTTGTTGCCTCATACGGCGGGATTTATGCTTCACACATTAGAGGAGAAAGGGAAACTATAGTGGAAGCGGTAAAAGAGGCAATTGAGATTGGAAGGAGATCAGGAGTTTCCGTCCAGATATCTCATCATCCTGCCAAGATCGGTGGTTGGGGAAAGTCCAAGGAGACTTTGAGACTCATCGAGGAAGCAAGGGAGGAAGGAATTGATGTAAACTGCGACATGCATCCATACATAGCAGGAAGTACAGGACTAAGCGCCCTCCTCCCCCCATGGGTTCAGGAAGGAGGGCCTGAGAAAATCGTTCAGAGGTTAAAAAATGGGGAGCTGAGAAAGAAAATAAGGCAAGACATGATAGAGGAGAAGATACCTGGGCCAGGGCCCTGTGGCCTTGTCAAAAGAGGTATGTGGGACAAGCTTATGTTAGCTGACTGCGAGAAAAACAAGGACTTGATTGGCCTTAATTTTGAGGAAATAGCTAGGAGGAGGGGAAAAGATCCATTCGAAGCCTACTTCGATCTTCTTGTTGAGGAAGAGGCACGCGGAATGGTCGTAGGATTTTACTACAATGAGGAAGATATAAGAAGAGTTCTTTTACATCCCACATCGATGATAGGATCTGATGGATATGCTCTAGCTCCATATGGTCCTTTAGGAAAGGGAAAGATGCACCCAAGAAGCTATGGCACTTTTCCAATGGTTTTCAGAAAGTATGTCAGAGGAGAGAGTAGAAAAGAGCTCATTTATGATGATGGAGCTAAGCTCTTAACGTTGGAGAAAGCAGTGATGAAAATGACTTCAGTTACAGCCAAAAAACTTGGTCTTAAGGACAGAGGATTGCTTAAGGAGGGCATGCGAGCAGACATCGTCATTCTTGATCCCAAAAGGGTGGCAGATAGGGCCACTTACTTGGACCCATATCGGTATCCAGAGGGTATAGAATACGTTATTGTGAACGGAGAACTTGTTATAGATGAGGGAGAGCACACTGGATCCCTTCCAGGAATGGTTCTAAGGCATAAATAGTATGCAAAAAAAACTTGAAAATTGGAAGAGTTGAGAAAACAGCGTCTATCACTTCATTTTCTTACTCTAAATGTTAAAAGCAATTGGGAAGCAAGAAGCGTAATGAATTGGAAAGTAGGTTTCTGCCAAGGTGTTCTCCGCACTTTAGACTTAGAAAAGGGTGCAAGGCTGCTATCAAGCATGGGGTGCGATGCCATTGAGCTCTGGTCCTTTCATCCGACTGTAATGCCTTATGTGATTGGAAAAAAGAATCCATCAGAGATATCCAGCATAATGAAGAGATACAACTTGAGCTACTCCGTTCATGCCCCTTTCCACGACCTTAACATAGCTGGATTGAACGACAGGATAAGGAAAGAATCTTTGCTAGAAACTCTTGAAGCGCTTCATCTAGCCGCTAACATCGATGCAGAACTCCTTGTCTTGCATCCTGGAAAGAGGACTACAATTGAGGTTCCTGATGAGGTCTATTTAGAGAGATCTATCGAAGCTGTCAAGAGAGTATGCCAGAAGGCTGAAGAACTCGGATTAAAAATGAGAATAGGCTTAGAGAACATGGATTCTAAGCGAACTCACTTTGCTAATACGCCTAAATGTCTCCTTTCGATTTTGGAGGGAGTGAATTCCCCAAATCTAGGCATAACATTTGACGTCGCTCACGCCAACACCTGCATGGATCCAGTTGAGTTCCTCAAACAAGTTGCAGACAAGGTCGTCCACGTGCACCTTTCTGACAATACTGGCCCTACATCAGCCTCATTTCACATGCCGCTAGGGACGGGAAATGTGAATCTGGTTGATATTTTCAAGGAACTTGCAAATGGCGGATATGAGGGTATGCTCATAGTAGAAGGAGGTGGAGAAAACCCTAAAGATTTCATAGAGAGATCATTAAAAGTTATTAAGAGCGCTATAAAGGAAGCTGGCCTAACATAACATTCAAAAGGAGAAAATTGCCTCGATGAATTCAATCTGACATCATTTTTAAGGGAAATTCTTCTAACTTCTTAGGATCTCTATGAGCATCTTCAGAGCCTACGATGTGAGGGGAATTTACGGGGCTGATCTAACGGAAGGCATAGCTCAGCAGATTGGAGCTGCTTTCGGGACCCTCTTAGGTGGAAGCGGAAAAGTTGTGTTGGGAAGAGATGGAAGGGTAAGCAGCCCTGCATTAGCAAAGGCAGTGGCAACTGGCCTTACAGAAGCCGGTTGCGATGTGCTTGACATGGGGCTCATTCCAACTCCAGCACTCTACTTTGGGATCAAGGCATCTAAGGCCAAGGGCGGCATAATGGTGACAGCTTCGCACAACCCTCCAGAGTGGAACGGTCTGAAGATATGCGATTCTAAAGCTAGGCTAATGGGAATGGGCCTTGGGCTCGAGAAAATTAAGGAGATAGTTGAGCAAGCCAAGTTCAAACTTGTTGGAAATGGAAAGGTTATCGACTCAAAGCACCTATTGGAGGAGTATGCAGATTTCCTTCTCTCTAAAGTTGATATCTCAAAAGGAACGAGGGTTGTCTTAGATCCAGGAGGAGGTTCCTCAGCCGTGCTGGCAAGGAAGCTCTTTGAGAGAGCTGGCTGCGAGGTTTACGTCATCAATGAAGAGATAGATCCCTACTTCAGGGCGAGGTCTCCCGATCCCGATCCAGACGACCTTGAAGAGCTTAAAGAAGAAGTCCTGAAAAGGGAAGCGGTATTAGGCATTGCTTTTGATGGAGATGGAGATAGATCGGTATTCGTTGACGATATGGGGAGGGGTATACAGGGAGACTTGGCTCTTGCCGTTTATGTAAGGCACTATCTAAAGGGAAAAGAAGGAGCTAAGGTAGTCTACGAGGTAAGCTGCACCAAGGCGATCGAGGACGTCACTAGGGAAATGGGCGGAAAGCTAGTGATGTGCAGGGTAGGTCATGCGTTCCTCATGGACCTCATGTTGAAGGAGAAAGCCCTGCTTGGAGGCGAGATCTCAAGCCACTTCTACTTCGGAGACGCGGGCATATACAGCGACGGCCTTTTTGCAGGTCTTAGAATGTTAGAGGTCATCTCAAAGGGGGGTAGGCTTTCTTCGTTGATAGATGGATTACCCAAGTACTTCTCAACCCCAATAATAACGGTTTTCGTGCCAGATGAAGTGAAGTTCAAGTTAGTTAAAGAAGCTGGACTTGTTGTGAAGGAGAAAGGGCTGAAGACCTTGGAGATAGATGGAGTTAGGGCTTACACGAAAGAAGGTTGGTTTTTGATAAGGGCATCCAACACAAAGCCAGAGATAAAGATAAGAGCAGAGTCAACGAGCGAAGAAGGTCTGAAAA
>QMVZ01000176.1 GCA_003661365.1 Thermoproteota archaeon
CCTCCACATAGTACATCCTTTGGCTCTGCTCCCTCACATCTCAATACAATGGCTGGACAGATGTACATACAGGCCCCACATTTTCTGCATACCTCAGAGGTCTTGTCAAATGGTGTCGTTATCCTTATCTTGTCACCTCTATCAACGAAGCCTATTGCTTTCGCCATCATCTGCTCCTCACAAATTCTAACGCATAGCCCACAGTAAACGCAATCCTCCCACTTTGGCTTGAACCTAACCTTTTCAACTCCCATCTTGGCTGCCATATCTTGAAGCACTTTTGATGTTGGACATTGGGAGATGAGAAGCTCCAGCATCATCTTTCTTGCTTTTACAACGCGTTCTGTAGCTGTTCGGACAACAAGCCCGTCTACAACAGGGTATGTACATGATGAGACCAACTTCGTTTTTTCGCCTTCACCGATCTCAACCAAGCAGAGCCGGCATCCTCCCCACGGTGAAAGGCCCTCATGGTGGCATAGCGTTGGTATATCTATCCCCAGAAACCTTGCTGCGTCCAGAATAGTCCACCCCTCAGGTGCATCGAATTCAATTCCATCTATTATTATTTTTGGCATCCAATATCCCCCCCTAAGACAAGATCACCGCCCCAAACTTGCATACATCCCGGCATATTCCGCACTTTATGCACTTCTCCTGGATTATGGAGTGCGGTTCTTTAGGCTTGCCCGTTATGGCCCCTACTGGACAGTTTATCCTGCATGCATCGCAACCAGTACATTTCTCAGGATCTATCGTGTATTTTATCAGCGCCTTGCATACTCCAGCAGGGCATCTTTTTTCCCTTATGTGGGCTAAGTATTCTTCTCTAAAATACCTCAGAGTTGTCAATACTGGATTTGGAGCCGTTTGCCCCAACCCGCAGAGAGAAGCATCCTTAACCACGTTTGCCAGCTCCTCAAGGAGCTGAAGATCCTCTTCCGAGGCCTTTCCCTCAGTTATATCTGATAGAATCTCATACATCCTCTGGGTTCCCTCCCTGCACGATACGCATTTCCCGCAAGATTCGTCTTTAAGGAATTTCATGAAGTACTTTGCAGTATCGACCATGCATGTGTTTTCGTCCATCACTATCACGCCTCCTGAACCCATCATAGAGCCGGCTTTTGTCAATGATTCGTAATCTATAGGCAAATCAAATAGTTCTTCTGGTATACAACCCCCTGAGGGTCCGCCTATTTGCACCGCTTTGACCTTTTTACCATCGGGAGCCCCTCCGCCGATATCATATACAAGCTCCCTGAGAGTGATTCCCATTGGGACTTCGACTAGACCGGAGTTTTTCACCTTTCCTACCAACGAAAATACCTTCGTGCCCTTGCTTGTCCTTGTACCAATGCTTGAAAACCAATCTGCGCCTCTTTCTATTATATATGCGACATTTGCCCAAGTTTTGACATTATTTATGCATGTTGGTTTACCAAAAAGCCCTTGTTGCGCTGGATATGGAGGTCTTTGCCTTGGTGATGGTCTTTTTCCTTCTATAGATTGCAATAGAGCAGTTTCTTCCCCACAGACAAACGCACCAGCACCTTTAACTATTTCGATATCGAAACTGAACCCTGATCCCAGTATGTTTTCACCAAGCAAGCCTAACTCCCTTGCCTGATGTACTGCAAGTGTAGCATGCTTTACTGCAAGAGGATATTCGTGTCGAACGTAGATCCAGCCCTTATTAGCCCCTATTGCGTAAGCACCTATTATCATCCCTTCTATGACAGAATGCGGATTTCCTTCTAGAACGCTTCTGTCCATGTACGCACCAGGATCTCCCTCATCACAGTTGCAAATGATGTATTTCACATCGCTTTTTTGCATTCTTGTTATCTCCCATTTTTTCCCGGTTGGAAAACCAGCTCCTCCCCTTCCTCTAAGACCAGATTTCTTTATTTCCTCTATTATTTCCTCTGGCTTCATTTGAAGGGCCTTTGAGAGGGCTTTATAGCCTCCTGCAGCTATATAGTCTTCTATGCTTGTTGGATCTATCAAACCGTTTTTAGAGAGGACGATCCTCTTTTGTTTGGCATAGAATGGAATCTCATATACGTGTTTTATCTTCCTTCCAGTGTTAGGATCTTCATAAAGCAGTCTATCTACAACTTCTCCCCTAGTCAACCTCTCCAGTATTTCTGGAACATCCTTTGGCTTAACCCTTTGATAAAATATTTGCTCGGGATAAATTACAACTATAGGACCTCTTTCGCAGAAACCATGGCAGCCACTAACCTTAAGATCTACTTTGTTTTCTAGTCCCAACGATTCGATCTCCTTTTTAAATGCTTCTACCACTTCCATAGATTTGCTGGACCTACATCCTGTTCCCCCACATACTATGATACGGAGTTTTTCAGCTCTGTATTTTTCTTGCAGCTTCCTGCGTAAAGCCTCCAGATCTGCTACGGAGGTTATTCTTCTCATGCCTATTTAGCCTCCTTCCTCATTCTCTTAATAATGGACAAGATCTTATTAGGCGTCATGTGCCCCCAATACTCACCATCAATGACTACCACGGGCCCAAGTGCACAGCAACCCAAGCAATAGACCGTCTCCAACGTAAAATTCAAGTCTGGCGTAGTCTCCCCAGGATTTATCTTCAGTTCCCTAGAGATAGCATCTACTATTCTTCTGCCTCCACGGACATGGCATGCAGTCCCTAGACAAACCGTTATAACGTGCCTCCCTTTGGGGACAAAGCTAAAAGATCTATAGAATGTAGCGACTCCGTATACGTCCACAAGGGGGATTTTCAGCCTACTTGCAACTTTCCTTAGTGCTTCTTCAGGTAGATAATTAAAGCGTTCTTGGATGTCTTGTAATATAGGAACGAGGAATTTACCATGTTTCTCAATGCACTTATCAACAAACTCAGATATATCTGTCATGGAGATCACTACGCTCTTTCCTCAAGTTTGGCTCAGTCAAGTATTCTCTCCACTTCTTCTTCATCACACTCCATTATGTACTTTATGCCACTTATTTCGCTTGCTTCCTTGGTTAAAGCTGCAATATCGCTTCTGGATAAGTGCTCTAAGCTGAATTTTCTTGCACCACACATGAGTTGCTTTAGTCCTTGTTCAAGCCTTTTCATATATGTGTAAAGACCCAACGCGCCAGCTGGAATCTTATGGAAATCTTCTCCGAATCTTTCCATGAGTTCTGGGGCTGTTATGAATATCTCCTCCTTTCTTGTTCCGAATCTAGCAATGTAGGTCGGTACTCTCCCTTCCTCAATCCTCTTGCCGATGTTCTTTCCAACCATCGCAGCTGTAAGTGGAGCTCTAGCCATTGTGATGATCTTGAAGTAAGGTGCACCAAGACATAGACCTTTGAATATTTGATCTTCAAAAGCGAATCCGCCTGCTATTGAGACACTAGGTATGTATCTGCCCTTCTTTGCCAATTTATCTAGGTATTTATAGAGTAGGGACCAAAGTTCTACCCCTGGTACGCCCCATTCGTTCATCATTCTCCAAGGACTCATGCCGGTCCCGCCTCCAGCCGCATCTACAGTCAGCAAATCAATTTTTGCTTCTGAGGATAATTTTACTGCAAGTGCAAGAGCGCTAGGTCTATATGCACCGGTTTTTAAGAAAACATACTTTGCACCAGCTTCTCTTAATTCATCAACTCTGTTGCAGAAACTCTCCTCTTCTACCATCCCCAACCTCGAATGTCTCTCAAATTCATGGAAGACTCCACGTTTAAATGCTTCTATAACGA
>QMVZ01000177.1 GCA_003661365.1 Thermoproteota archaeon
TACTCTAGTCTCGTTGTCTTCGACCAAATATTCCAAAATGTCCGCCTCATCTACATCCGCAGCATTACCGTAGCTTATGAACCTGCTCACTCCGACCTCTTGTTTGGCTAGCATGGTCATTAGACCCGCTGCTAGGCTTCCACTTTGCGAGAGCACAGCAACGTTCCCTTTTGGAGCTCTAGGTAATACATCATCAGGTGTGAAGAGCATGTCTACTTTGGAAGGAGGGCTATAAACTCCCATACAATTCGGTCCCATTAGCCTAATTCCCCACTTTTTCGCCACCTCTACAAGCCCTCTTTCAAGCTTTCTGTTGCCGACCTCGCTAAATCCCCCAGAGATAACTACAGCAGCACTTACTCCCTTCTTACCGCACTCCTCTATTACGTGAATCGTGTACTGAGCTGGAATCGATATTATTGCAAGATCAACCTCCTCTGGTACTTCCAGTATGCTAGGATAGACCTTGAGTCCCAAGATCTCTGTGGCTTTTGGGTTCACGGGAAAAAGCTTTCCACTAAAGCCAGCTCTTAACATTTGAGAAACTATGATATGGCCTATTTTCCTCGGATTTCTTGAGGCTCCTATCACAGCTACGCTATTAGGCTCGAAGAAAGCCCTTATTCTAGGATCCATGATTTCGATCCCCTTGATTTGAAGGCTATGTAGTTAAAATACTGAGCCTTATTTCGTACTCGATTAGACCTCTCCAATTTAATACCTAGTTTAGTTAATCTCCATGAGGGTTATGTCGTCTTGGGACTATTATCGATGGAAGATCCAGAGGGAGCTGGAGAAGATCGCAAGGGAATTTAAGATACTATTAGATGATTTAGATAGAGAGCTTTTCAGGCCGGTTGTAAAGGAGGGAAAGGAGATTAAAGAAGGCTTTGTTTACCCTGAAATTGAAGTTCATGAAGGGGAGGATAAGATAATCGTTGAAATTGAGTTACCTGGTGTCAAAAGGGAGGATTTAGATCTTTTCGTCTCAGAAAGAGAGATAGAACTTACTGCTAGAAGAAGGATTACTGATGAAGTACTTGGGGCAAAACATGCCGCTAGAAGGAGGATAAAGAAAGGATATTATCTGAGATTAACCTTACCCTCATCAGTCGAGGTGAAAAGGACAAAAGCCAAACTAGAAGATGGTTTGCTTAGGATAACTTTGCCAAAGAAGGGTGGAAAGGGTTTCAAGATAAATGTTGAGTAAATGTAATTAACCTAGTTACATGCATTAATCATGAGGGAGAAGAGATGGAAGAAGACCCGTTCGATCGATGGATGAAAGAAATGATGAGGTTGTTCAAGAAAGTAGAAGAAGATCTATTGAAGAGCTTAGAGGAAATGGGTGCGTTTGACTGGAAAGAGCTCGAAGACAAATTTCCAGAGTTGGAAACGCCCAGCGGAATGAGAGTTCGAGGTCCTTTCATACAGGGCTACTACTTTACGATTGGACCTGACGGCAAGCCTGTCATCAAGTACTTTGGAAATGTCCCGAAGGGCGGGGAGATAAGGGAAGTCGAAGAGGGGCCTGAGGAAGGAGTTCCAATTAAAATAGAGGAGGGCGGTACAGAGGTAGTAAGAGAACCAGTCGTGGATGTGTTGGATTTCGGAAAGGAGGTCGTAATAATAGCAGAAATGCCAGGCGTCGAAGAAAAGGATATTGATATCAAAATAAAGGGAAAAGAACTGCAAATAGAGGGTGGGCACTATTCTAAGACAATTGAGTTGTCGACTAAAGTTGATACCTCCTATAAGAAGTCTTACAAGAACGGAATCTTGGAGATAAGGCTCAAGAAAAAGTGATATGAATCTTTACATGTGGTATGGGAGGGAGGTTTCCTCCTTCGGTGCTTCTGCTTCTGCAACTTCTCTTGCTGCTCGTCTGAGTTCCTCCATTAGTTCTCGCTCCTTCTCGATCATCTCATCCATCTCAGAGAAGTCGGTCTGTCCCCCTATTATCTTATCAACAACCATGAGAACGCTCTTAGAAGCACCAGGATCTGGGAAAGATCCTCCTGTTGTTCCAAGTAAACATGCGCTTTTTATTCCATAAACATGGGCTACGCCCACTATTATTCCGCATGCTCCAGTGACATATCCACCCCTTAATCTCTTGACCCCATATGACTCCAGTTCTTTCATTAGATCCAAGTCATTTGTGCATGCAAAGACTCCTTTGATGTTGGGCGATCCGGGGACGTATCCTCCCAGAGCGAGAACTAGGTTAACGCCAAGGGATCCAACGTATTTTATGACCCTTTCAGCGATCCTATATTGACCCCATGGCACAGGTTGCGCCTCTGAAGTCATCAGAAGCACATCTCTCTTCGAACTCTCTCTCTTAAGGTAGTACAAGTCTATAGATGCCAGTTTCAAGTCCTCTTCCTCAACTCTTACGCCGGCTGAGCCATCTGGGAGTGGTATCAGGTCACTAACTATTTTTGCGATTAGCGGTGGGTTATATTGATCGATTAGATATTGAACTGCGATTTTTCCGACTAAACCCAGCCCCGGCAATCCTTGTATAAGTACAGGGTTATCAGGTCTGACTTTTTTGTGTTCTATTAGTTCAATCATGGACAACTGTCTCTCAAACTTCTGATCTGAAGTAGGATTTAAAGTGTATTCCTAAAGATAGGCTGGGGTTATCATGAGAGTAGTTGTAATTGGTTACGGGACTGCGGGCCAAACGGCTTCAGCTATAGCTAAGAAAAGAGATCCAAAGCTTGAAATAGTAATTCTTGAGAGAAGGTCCTATCCAGCATATCATCCCTGTTCTCTCCCCTATGCTCTAAGCGGGAAAATTCCCTTAGAAGATGTCATAGAGAAGAGTAGGCCTCCAAACTTAGAGCTGATAACTAAGGCAGTTGCAAAAAGGATAAACCTGCATAAGAAGGAGGTTGAGTTTGAGAGAGAAGGAAACAAAGAGGTTATTGACTATGATTTCTTGGTAATTTCAACTGGTCTGGAGCCAACTGTTCCTCCTGTTGAGGGGCTTGATTTAGAAGGAGTCTCACTATTCTGGACAGTTGAGGATGTTGAACGGCTGAGAAAGAGAAGTTTAGAAAAGGTAGTTATTGTTGGAGGCAGCGCAACAGGAATAGAAGTAGCGGCTGAGTTGGCTGCTTTAGGAAAAGAGGTGTCCATCATAGAGATGATGGAACAACTTTTGCCAGGAAAGCTTGATCCTCCAATTGCCTCTTTGGTTGCACAGTCTCTGACAAAGATTGGAGTTAAAGTTCTGCTAAAGCACCCCTTGAAAAGAGTTCTTGGGAAAGGAGGGGAAGTAACAGGAGTTATAGCAGGAGATAAGGAGATAGAGGCTGATACTGTGATATTGTGCACCGGGGCAAAGCCCAATGTTGAACTTGCCAAGAATTCGGGCATTAGAATAGGAGAAAAGGGTGGTATTCCCGTAGATCAGTGGATGAGAACGGGGTATCCGAACATTTACGCTGCAGGAGACGTAGCGGAAGTTAGGGATTTTGTTACTGGTAACCCTATTGTCACTGGTCTGGCATCAACTGCCCTCGTCCAAGGTAGGGTGGCTGGTATCAACATTTCAGGAGGAGATGTGAGATATGAGGGCGCCTTATGCCCGTTCATAGTTCACTTTGGCGAATTTGAAGTTGGTTGTACTGGTTTGACTTCAAGTAGGGCTGAGAATGAGGGAATAAAACACGTATTTGGGCGGTTTAGAGGTCCTGACATGGCAAAGGAAGTA
>QMVZ01000178.1 GCA_003661365.1 Thermoproteota archaeon
GAATAAAGACCCACCCCCCCTTCTTTTTCCCATATTAAGAAAAGAAGTAAGATTAAGAAAAGAAGATTTTGGAGTGCTAGTCTACGAAGTTGGAGAAAGACCAGAGTTCAAGATAGTCAACCCTTCAAAGGCTGTTATCCTCTCCTTGATGGATGGTTCAATGAACATAAAGGAGTTAAAAGAGGCAGTTGCCTACATATTCAACTCATCCATAGAAGAAGCAGACGAAGCTGTTAACTCTGTATTAGACGAATTTTCAGATCTAATAGAACTAAGAAAGGAGAAAGTGCAAATTCGAAGAAGATATGACCCTCAAAACTTTATATACAAGCCCAAAAAACCCAAGAAAGGTCTGATTCGTTATAAGGCTCCATTAAGGATGGCCCTAGTTCTTACTAGGAGATGCCCGCTTGACTGCATATACTGCTATGCCGACAAACTCAACGCCTCAGATCCAGAAAAAACGCTAGGACTCGAAAGGCTCAAAGAGATATTTGAGGAAGCTGGTAGCTTAGGTATGAGCGACGTCTACTTGGCTGGGGGGGAGCCCCTTCTCAGGAAGGACTTCCCCGAAGTCGCGAAAATAGCTCTAGATGCTGGGGTATACCCGCACACTAGCACCAAAGGCTGGCCTGTAACAGAGGAGCTAGTCAAACGCATCGCTGAGACGGGGATGGATTCCATGCAGGTTAGCATAGATACTCTGGACCCCAAGCTACAGGACATGCTAACCCAGAGGGTTGGTTCTCATGTGAGGATGGTAAGGACCCTTCAGCTCTTCCTCAAAGCGGGCTTTAAGGTCTCCACAAACACGGTAATCTGCTCTTACAACATATCTGAGGTTCCTGATTTAGTGAAGTGGCTTGCTGAGCAAGGGGTCAGTGAGATAAACCTTAGCCCATACTCCTTCTCCATCTACAAGCCTAGAGATGACCTCTTCCCGACGATAGAGCAATACGAGGTACTAATCTCAGAGCTGGATAAGGTTGAGGCTGAGGTCATGGAAAGAGGGGCCATACTACACAGACCTAAGAGCATAGAAGGGCTCCTCTCGGGGCTTACGATGGAAGGTGCCCCTGGTTGCGGTGGGATAACGCTTGGAATGATCGTGCTTCCGGATGGAAGGGTAACGATTTGCGAGAGGCTTGGAGTCAACCCTGATTTCATCTACGGAGACCTTTCTAAGCAGTCGATTGTTGAGGCTTGGAATTCAAGCAGGATAGAGGAGATCCTAGCAACCTTCAACAGGGAGAACTTCAAGGGATCCCCTTGCTACTCCTGCGAAACTTTCGAGAAGTGCGTTGGGGCTGGAAAGCTTTGCTACTTCAGGATAGTTGCCGCATATGGAGGGATGAAGGTAGGAGTCCCAGATCCGCTTTGTCCAATGAGCCCAGTGAGGATAAAGGACATCGTAAGATGATCAGCTCATTGCTCAACCTGATACTCGTACTCTATCTCAGCAACGGATCCTAACATGGCAGAAACGGAACAGTATTTCTGCATTGATTCCTCTATAGCCCTCCTAAGATCCTCTTCTTTCACGCCTGAAGCTATGTACTTCAACTTTATCTTGGAGAAAACCCTGGGAAACTCATCTTTCCTCTCAGCAGAAATCTCTATTTTTAGAAATTTCAGTAGAACTTTCCATTTCCTTAAAAGCGATACTACGTCTACGCCAGTACATCCTCCAAGCGCTATTAGCACGTACTCCATTGGACTTGGAGCTCCTCCTACTCTGTTCTTCGTTGTAGGCTCTATAGGGATCAAGTGATTTGAACCGCTCCTTCCCAGAAACATCAATTCCTCAATCCAATTTACCTCTGCCTTCATTTCGGGACTACATGTATGGAGAAATTTTAAGGATTAGGTGTAAACGAGACAGTTTAGCTTTTCCTGTTTTCTTTAGGCGGCCTTGGGAGGATCATGAGACCCTCTTTTGGATCACCAAGGCATATTGACTCTCCTTTCAAGTATAGTAAACCAACCAAGGCGCAAACAATAGAATCCAGTTCGTGGAAGCTCAACCTTTCTCTTACCCCTTCAACCTCTAGGTTAAACTTTTTCGTTAGGGCTCGTAATACCTGACCTACAACTCGCCTCTTCTTTGGTCTTGGAAGCCCCATTAGGTCATAAAAAGCTCCAGGATATGTTTCTATAGCTTCTATTCCCTTTTCTTCGAGGATTTTTTTGAGTCTAATTCCCCTTTCCGTGAGTTTTCTCATTCCCGCGAAGTTTATCGGGAAGAATCTTATTCCAAACTTCCTTAGCTCTTCATCACACTTTCTAATGCAATATTGGGAATTCAGGTTCTTTCCAGCAGGAAGGGAAAGAGGTGCGTCTATCGCCACTACTGATGGGTTAAAGCTTACGATTTCCTCTAGTATTTCCCCATCCCCATAAGCTAGCTTGGTTATGACTTTTCTGTTTCTTAAGAAGCAGAGACCAGTAGGTCTGTTCTCACTTCCAGCCAAGTCTAAGCCCACAACCCGTTGATCCGTCATTCCACATGTCAAGAAAGTAGTACGTAGGTAAAAGCTTTGATAATAATGGTGCCCAATCCCTCAGAAACTTCTCTCCAAATGAGACCATGTAAGCTTTTTATTTGAGGCAAGATAACGCACTTTGTGGAAAAATGCCAAGTGAGAAGTTGCTGGGCTCTGGACTTATGATCATTTCTCTAGCTGTAATTATAGTATATGCTTGGCTATTGTTCTTTACAAAATACAGCTTGGTTGTGCTTAAAGTTACTGTCTTTATGCTAGTTCTGGTTCTTTTCTCTCTCATAGGTTGGGTTGGCTATACAATAGTAACGACTCCGGTACCAAAACAGGACTAAAAAAGGGTTGGATGCGATAGCTTTCAAAATTTAAAAATATTAAATATCTTATTGAAAAAGTTAAAATAATCGCGAATTTTTTACCTGGATATATCTTTGAGAATTAACGCGAACTTTTTTGCCAGCCTTGGCCACGAAATTTCTTCAATATTTCTTATTTTTGTAGATTTCGAGTTCTGTAGCAAGTTACCGTGGATAATATCTCTTATTGCATCGGTGATCTCTCTTCTTTTTGGAGGAACAGAGATACCAGCGTGATACTTAGAAATAAGCTTACCAGCCTCTCCCCAAGAGTAGCCAATATGCAAGATAAAATTGCCTGATGCAAGATACTCATATAGCTTCATCGTCGGAATGTGTTCACCAGCAGTTACTAGCAACAAAACATCAGCTCCTAAGATCCATCGAATCGCTTCTTTATGTGGTTTTGTCCTTTCAATTTTTACCAATTTGCTCAGATCCAATCTTTCTATTAAATCAAGGATCTTACGATCTATGCTCCCTAAAATTACGACTTGAAAGTCTGTAGATTCCTTAAATTCTTTCAATGCAAAAAGAAACTCAATGAATCTGTTTATCCGGCTACCAAACACAGATCCTGCATGCAAGAATGTAAATTTAGGGAACTTAAACGGAGATGTCTGCTTAAAATCGGCTGGGTCGTACCCATTCCTGATTACGTAAATTTCATCCAAAAATGGAAAGAATTTCTTGAGATCTCTGACATGGGACATAGCAACAGTTACCACGCCATCTGCGGACTTGAGAACAAAGCCCTCCACTGCCTTTTGCAAACCAAATTCGATAGAAGAGGAGCGGAAAAAAGAATTAGTCCAAAAATCCTCGTAATTAGCTATAAATGGTATTCCTGTTGCTCTCTTTA
>QMVZ01000179.1 GCA_003661365.1 Thermoproteota archaeon
ATGAGTTGACGCTAGTCCCAAACTGGATGCCAATAGAGATCCTAAAGGTTGATGGAAAGGAGTGGCGCACAGTTCTAGAGCAGATGGCGAAGTATCTAGTGAAGAAGAGGTATGTCAAGGATACTTATGTGAGCGCTCTCATTACGAGGGAAGAGAGCTACCCCACTGGGATTAAGATCCCAACAGGGGTCAATGTCGCAATACCTCATGCGGATGTGGAACATGTAATTAAGCAGGCATTGGTAATCGGAGTACCAAAAAAGCCAGTCACATTTCATAACATAGAGGACCCTAAAGACACGGTTGACGTTGAAATAATTCTTCTTCTAGTAATCAAGGACCCCAATGGCTACGTTGCCTTCCTCTCAAACCTCACGCGCCTATTTCAGGACAAGAACTTTGTGAACTTAGTGAAGAAGAAGGCGTATAAAGAACTTGCAGATCTAATAGTTAGAAATTGCCTCAAAGGCAAGCAAGAATGATTTTGATGTATCTTTCTTGTTTTGAAAATAGTCCCATAGCCGATAGTTTGTCTAAATAAAAATAGTCGGACTACCCACCAATGCTCTACGGTGTAAATGCTTTAAACGATGGTAGTGATAAAAGCAGAAAGCCAAGTAGAAAATCTAGGTTCTGACCATAACATCAAAGGGGGTAGTGATGGCAAGGGTAGAAACCACTGTAAAGCTCTTGAACAAGGTAGGACTACACGCTAGACCAGCATCCTTATTTGTGCAGACTGCTAGGAAGTTTAAATCCCAGATTAAGGTCAAGAAGGATGGAAATGAGGCGGATGCCAAAAGCATCCTAGGAGTCTTATCCTTGGGAGCAGAATACGGTCACACCATCACCATAACTGCTGACGGGCCTGATGCTGAGGAAGCTGTCAACACGCTCGTCTCTCTAATTGAAAATAAATTTGGGGAGGAGGAGTAGTGGTAGAAGAGTTCAAGGGAATTGCAGCATCTCCTGGCATAGCCATAGGAAGAGCCCACCTCTTCACAAAGGAGAAGAGGAAAATAGTTAGAAAAGAGATTTCATCTAAGCTTGTTGAATCTGAAATAAAAAGGTTCAACCAAAGCTTGGAGAAAGCGAGAGAATACCTCAAGGATCTAATAGATAGAGTCAGGAGAGAAGTGGGAGAAAAAGAAGCCGAAATCTACGAGGCTCATCTCATGATGCTTGATGATGAGTCCTCTTTCATTAAGCCAGTTGAGGAGATGATAGCTAAGGAAAGAGTCTGTGCAGAGTATGCCGTTGAAAAAGTACTAGAAAAGGTCATTTCTCTGTTTAGAAGTATGGAGAGCGAGTACATGAGAGAAAGAGCCATGGATATCAAGGACGTTAAAGAACTTGTCATAAGCTTTCTCATTGATAGAGAGACGAAAAGAGAAGAGCTAAGCATGAAATCCGTGGTGGTAGCTGAGGAACTTCTGCCAAGCGACATAGCTACTCTAAACAAAAGGATGGTCCTCGCCTTCGTGACAGATAAGGGAGGTCCGACCTCTCACGTCGCAATAGTGGCAAGAACTTTAAAGATACCGGCTGTTGTGGGCACAGGAGATTTCTCAACTAGAATAAGAGGGGGTGAATTACTCATAGTAGACGGAGACAAGGGATTGGTTCTTCTTAACCCAACAGAAGACGTGATATCATCCTATCGTAGGTTGAGAGAGAAGAAGGAGGCTGTACTTGATGAGTTAATGAGAGAAACCAAGTTTCCAGCTATTACGGTTGACGGAGTAAGGTTCAAAGTGTTCGCAAACGTCGGAAGCTTGGAAGAGGTGAGAGAAGCTATTCGCTATGGGGCTGAGGGCATAGGTTTGCTTAGGACGGAGTTCATGTATATTAACAGGGAAAGTATGCCTACGGAAGAGGAGCTGTTGGAGGTCTTCCTAAGCATTGGCAAGTTAATGAAGGACAGACCCATTATTGTAAGAACCCTAGATATAGGGTGCGACAAACCCCTTCCTTATGTCAGAATGCCTGAAGAGGCAAATCCATTCTTAGGATGGAGAGGGATCAGGCTTACTCTAGACAATCCCCGTATGATGAAGACACAGTTGAGGGCCCTCTTGAGGGCGGGAGCTTATGGTAACTTCAAATTGATGTTTCCAATGATTACAACGGTAGAGGAGATCAGGAAAGCAAAGGAATTGCTAATGAACGCCGTGGATGAGCTAAGTTCTGGAGGAATCCAGTTTGGAGAGGTTGAGGTGGGAACTATGATCGAAACCCCTGCTTCTGCCTTGATTGTAGACCTTCTCGCTGATGAAGTTGATTTCTTTAGCATTGGAACGAACGACTTAACCCAGTACATTATGGCTGCTGACAGAGGGAATGCAAGAGTTTCAAAGCTCTACAACCCACTTCATCCAGCGGTACTGAGAATGATTCATAAGATAATAGAAGAAGCCCATAACGCTGGAAAAGAAGTAGGAATGTGTGGAGAAATGGCATCGGATCCTAGAGCCATTCCTCTGCTTGTAGGAATGGGTTTAGATGAGCTTAGCATGAACCCATCTTCAATTCCGAAGGCAAAGAAGGTGATAAGATCAATAAGCAAGAAAGAAGCTGAAAACCTTGTTACAGATGTTTTAAGCTCCAAAACGCTCTCTGAAGTATTGGATCTCATCGCAAAATTCAATAAATCAGAAGCTTAATATCCAATTTCTCAAAAAAGCTATGAAATCACTTAATCAAGCTTAGTTTGAGTACAATAATCTGTTATTGAATCACTTTTCTCTCTCCATCACTCCAACCCTCACCCTTGGGTCCAAAACCCCATAACTCAGGTCAAGTAAAAGCATTATCGCTAGAAATAATATCGTCGATGTGGACGTAATCCCCAAAAGGACTGGAACATCTGGGTTAAAGCTCTCCTTTTCTATTCCTATGGCCTTCCATAACAACATTCCCATTCCTGGCCAGTTGAACACGATTTCACATAACAAGGAACCCCCCAGAGCAGAAAAGAGCCCTATGCCAGCCATAGTAACTATTGACGGAGAAGATGCCTTCAAAACGTGTTTCTTAAGTATGACTCCGTCAGAGATCCCCTTCGCCTTAGCAAAATAGGTAAAACCTTCCTTAACGTTAGTGATTACTAGGTTTCTGACTATATAAGCCCAATATCCAGAATTGGCTATTACTAGAGAAAATAGCGGCAAAAAGAGGTGATACAAAACATCTAGAATGACGAGAGGCCCCTTCGGAGCAGGAGCGCTCAAGATTCCCCCGGTGGGAAACAGCCCCAGCTGATAGGAAAATATCATGATAAGCGCCATGCCAACCCACCAAACAGGAAGACCAGTGGAGAAGAGGGACCAGATTGTAACCATGGTCGGAAACATCCTGTGTGTTTCCTTTGAAGAGACTAGACCAATGTAAATCCCAACCAGAATCACAACTATGGATCCTAAGCCAAAGAGAAGAAAGGTTCGAGGTAACGCCTCTACAATAATGTCAGATACTCTTAAGCTCCCGGTTCTTGTTCGAAGTTTTATGTTTGAAGCCTCTCCCCACTGAAAAGTAACTTGTTGGACCCATCTTGAGAGAATTCTTACGATTAGGGGCTTATCTAGCCCGTATTGCTTGTACTTTATCTTTCTCATCTTGTTTCTCCAGATCTCATAAGCGGTGACATTACCTCCTAAGCTCTGCTTGAGCTGAGGGTTTGTGAGCAGCTCGGTGTTGATCTCCTTTTCGA
>QMVZ01000180.1 GCA_003661365.1 Thermoproteota archaeon
CATCTTAGCAGAGGGAAGCTGGAGAGCAGCGAGGAAATTTGGTAGAGGTACTGAAAAATTTGTAATGACAGTTAAAAGACAGGAAATAGCTGCTCAGGAGCCTCGTGCCCAGAAAAGCATGGGTCTGGGAATTGCTGTGGCCGAACGGGGCGCGGACCATCTCTATTCTTTTCCGGTGTTGGATGAGGTCGGTTTTGAGAAGGAAATAAAGGAGCGCTATGGAGAACAGTACCTCCCGGAGATCGCAGAGAAGCAAAGTCCTATATACAAATGGGTGATGGTCAAACTCAACGAAGACTTCGCCGTTTTGGTAGAATCCATAGGAATATGTAAATATGGCACAATGATACCTCCTGCGCTTTTCTATGAAGAAATAAAGGCAGCTCTTGCAGTTACTAACGGATTTAACTTCTCTACTGAGGAATTGAAGTTGATAGGCGAAAGGATCGTAAACCTGCACAGAGCCTTTAACGTGCGCGAAGGAGTCAGAAGAAAGGACGATTCTCTTCCAGAAAGGCTTACGAAGGTTCCAGCACCAATAGGGCCAGCTAAGGGCCAAGTAGTAGAACTTGATATGATGCTCGACCATTATTATGAGCTTAGGGGATGGGACAAGGACACAGGGCTTCCTAAGAAGGAGACTCTCCTCAGAGTTGGACTAGAGGATGTTGTAGACGATTTAGAGGCAAGAGGAATAAAGCTTCCATAGTGCTAGGAATTTTGATCAGCTCTGAACAGCGCACGTTTTCAATCTTAGAGGTTTCGATTGAAAGGGTTCGAGATGTACAGAGACCTTTAAGAAGGCTTTAGCCCCTCAATTCTTTTTTCGAGAGACTCTGATTGAAACACGAGTGTGACAACTCAAATCCATAAGGGTTATGGATACATCTTTCAATCTCTCATTCGAGAGACTCTGATTGAAACACCCGGACTAAAATCCCCATAATGATGTGCAATTCCCCATTAAAAACGTTCTTCAACCATGCCCTTTGTGTGATCCCCTGATTTGCAACTGGATATATAAAAGTGCTCAAACAGCAGTAATCCCGGAGCATAGCCATCTGTCTGCATTCAAGCTTATCCTGAGAATAATTAACTTCAACCACTGCCTTCTTCACATTTATCTGAATTTTTCCATTTTGCTTTTAGTACTTGCATAATATACTTTTCTACTTTTTCTATAGCATTTCTGCTACTTTCTTTATCTAATCACAACCTAACCAAAGTTTAGAGCAACCCTAGCCATCACACTTCGAAGAATTGCCTTGAGTTGGCTTGTAGAAGGCTAAACCTCACCCAAGGCTGCTTTGATGTCCTCTTCTGTCACTTCTAAGTCATCCTCTAGCTTAAGCTCCAAGTCTATTATCTTATCAGTGATTACAATACCTTTTTCTTCAAGCTCCCTCTTCGCCATCTCGTAAGCCCATTTCATAGCCATGAAGTACTTCCTTACCTCTTCAGGATTTAGTCGATCTATCTTAAATGTAACATAATACGCTGAAAACTCAGGGCCCATGTCCTTCAGATTGACATTAAATTCATGATTGACCTTTTTCAACCATTTCCTTTCTATTTGCCATGCTTTCTTTAGCCTGTCCTTTACTCTTTTAGGATAATCGTATGTTTTCCAGTGATATCCAGGAAATAAACATTTTGTGCTCATTTCAACATATTCTCTCATCTCAGCAGGTGCACTTTCCCAACCAATATGACCAAACCAAACATCGCCTTTTGGCTTTATGACAATACTGTAAACTGATCTTCCAGTTTCAGGGCCCTCGAATTCTTCCACCCACTCCCAGTCTGCAAGCTTTCCTATTATTTTGATAACTTTCTTGACCGCTGCTCTAGCTTTGCTTAACTCCCCTTCTGTAATTTTTTCTGGAGAGGACTGGTTCGTGAGATCACAACCAACCATATTTCCTCGCCCAATATAATAACTTAGGATTATATTTACCCCACTTCTTTAAACACTTCTCAAAAAGACCTACAAGATCAACTGGCCAATCTTCGGGAATCCGTCGAGCTTCTTTTAGGGTGATCTCTCCACTACTTGTGTTTACTTTGAAAATTACTAATAAACCACTCTTCTGATCTCCTGATGCAAGGTATCTTACTAGTTTCCTTAGTTTTCTCTTATAACGACCAATCGTTAAATATCTTTCGAAGTTCCTTGTTGTTCCCACTTCTATCGGTCCCTTATCCCCGTCTACAAACTCTGCATAGAAGTCAGGTTCTCCCTCATACTTAGGCCAACCTTCTCCAGATTTGCCTGGTATTATCCTCCTTATTCTAGATGTAAGCTCAGGAAAATATCTCCAATAGAATTTCAGGGTGTGTTCCCCAGCATCTCCAAGCTCCTTTCTCCATCTCACGAATTCTCTTCTGACAATTTCTAGTGCACGAGGAGCCAGTTTTATTGGTCCTTCTTTCAACTTGTAAATTCGAGGTAGTCTTTTTAAAACAACACCGCGTTCAGTAATTATCCCTTCAAAACAATTTCCGTGTTCGCCCTTTAGTCTGATGAAAGTGCCTTTAAATTCAGTTGAAATTCTTTCTACACTAATTGCCTTTGTGAATTCCCTTCTGTTCTTTCTGGATTCAAAAGATATGCTACCGTTCGTCTTAAACTTCAATATAAGTTCTCCAACTGAAACCGTTATGTAGCCAAGCCCTCTTCTTGGTTTGCCTACTGTCCCGACTTTAAGATCTGATAGTGGGATATTCCAAGAATCTTCGTTTATCTTTACATTTAGGAACTTACTAAGTAGTCTTATCTCTACAGTGCCTCCTCTAGAAAGTTTGATCTGTCTGCAACGTGAGACTACATCTTCGATCATTTCCCTTCTTCCCAATCCCTTGATGGAATCAAGTTTAATTAGTTCTCCTGGATTGAATCCTCGCATTTGCCATTTTCCTTTTTCTATTCTTCCATAGTAGATCTCTCCAGCGATATTGGCCCTCACATATTCTCCATTCTCTCCCCAGAAGTTAAACAACCACTTAGGAATGAAGATATGACCCGAAGCTTCGGCTACAAGGTATTTCTCCCTTCTCTCTATGATGGATAGAGCCTTTTGGTATCCAACCTTTTCAGATAGAGACTCATAGTAATCGCGAAGACCTCCTCCTTTAACTGCGTGCTTCCTTTCTTCAACAACTTTGAAGTCGCTTAGAACGATCTTCCATACCTTGGGTAACCTTGCCCTGTCTTGAACAGGCATCTCAGCCATTTTATTCAGAAGGTAATTGACCGTACGGACTCCTACACCTTTCAAATCAGCTACGTCACGCATATCGTTTAGCAAGCTGACGGCGTCTTCTGAATCCATTTCTTTAATTAGACTACAGAGCTTGTCAAGCCGCTCTCCGGTGAACATGCGGCAATCATGCCATCTCTTTACCTTCAATATCCCTTGCAGTGCCTGTATGACTTCAGTTTTCTGCGCGAGATCCCCTAGCTTTTCTTTCCAATCCTCAATCTCAGGCAGAACCTTAAGTTGTTCATACCCTTTGTCAAGACCTTTATAACTTGAAACAAACTCTCCACCGGCTAAATAACTCGCTCTTTCTTTTCTGTCCGCTGATGTTTCCAAATCGAGTTTTGTCTGAAAAAATTGAGAAACTTCTTTCTTGCTTTTAGGAAGAGTCCTTTTCTCCGTGCGTTCTAAATCAGGATTTTTGGCGTCCTCTCCTAAAAAA
>QMVZ01000181.1 GCA_003661365.1 Thermoproteota archaeon
AAGAATGTTAAGGCTGTTTTGATCTCAGATCTTCACATTGGAAGCATGTATTTTAATGAAAAAACGTATAATTCATTTGTCAAATGGTTACACAAGCCGCAAGCTAGACTAGTGAAATACCTCATCATAGCTGGTGACCTAGTAGATGGAATAGGAGTTTATCCAAACCAAGAAGAGGAACTCATGGTTAAAGACATTTTTGAGCAGTTCAAAATGGCCTCAGAGCTTCTCTCTAAGATACCTGAGCACATAACCATAATATACGTGCCAGGGAATCATGAACCTGTAAGGCAAGCTGAGCCGCAGCCAAGCGTTCCGGAATACTACGCTTCACCGCTACTAAACATGGGTAGAGAGATAATCCTCCTTCCGAATCCTTGCTATATCAAACTGAATGGGGTTAGATTTCTGATATATCACGGGCGAAGTTTGAATGCTATCTTCAAACACGTCCCTGGTCTCCAACCAATATCTCCAAACACAGTTCCTCAAGCCATGAAAGAACTTCTCAAGGCAAGGTCATTAGTTCCAATCTATGGGGAAAGTCCTATCGCTCCTCAGCCATTTGACTGGCTTGTAATAGATAAGGTCCCAGATGTATTCCATGCTGGTCACATTCATGTTTACGGGGTGGATGAGTACAAAAGGGTAAAAATAGTTAATACAGGAACCTTTCAGGACCAAACTCCTTATTTGAGGGGGATGGAGATCACTCCAACAACTGGGACAGCAGCCGTCATAAATCTTAGAACGCTAGATGTAAAAATGATGAGGTTCTCTCAGTAGCTATCTCATTGCAACGGATCCTAACAACTTCAGAGCACGTTCAGGAGCAACTATTATTGATGTTACCACTTTTGTATTCCCGTAAGCACCACCGTAGCTCATTTTAGTTTCTATCAAGCCCTGAGAAGCCAACTCATTTATAATGCCACTCACCCTCCTCATCGTCAAGGGCTCTGCCATGTGCATCCTAGTTATTGTAAGATAACTTCTGTATATTTTTCCGGTTCCAGGTCTCTCATCACCAGATGCCAACAACTTAGCTATGGCTAAAAGGACAAATCTATGATGCAATGGCAAAGACCTTATGGCCAGACCAAGTTCCTGTTCACTAACAGCATCCATTGCTTTTTTTGCGTGCTCAACTGTGAGCTTGATGCTGTTTTCCTTCTCTGCAATCTCAGCAGCCATCCTTAATACATCTATGGCACGTCTAGCGTCACCGCTTTCCCTTGCAATTTTTGCTGCTATGTAATTTATGGCTCCTTCCTCCCAAGTCCCATCCCTAAGTCCCAATCTCGCCCTCTGAAGAAGAATTGCTTGAAGTTCATCTGCGTTGTAGGGAGGGAAATATATGACGGCAGGATTAAAAGAGCTTCTAGCTCTTTCATCAAGACGATCTAGAAAGTTTACTGTATTAGCTATTCCTACAATGGTTAGGGAGGTCGTTTCTTCGTCCAATTCGGAGTTTATCCTGGAGAGGCTGTATAGGAGCCTATCTCCCCTCTTCGAAGGGATGTCAATCTCGTCAAGGATGACAACTAACCGTATTTTTGACCTGGACAAGGCCTCAAAGAATCTATCATACAAAACATCAAAAGGAAGCCCACTTGGAGGCACTAAAATTCCAAAAATCCTATTTAATTTGTAAAAAACTCTATAGGCCGTGTTAGCCCTCGAACAATTTATGTACTCAAATCTTATGAAACTATCCTTGAATTCAGCCTCTTTTCTAGCTAAAATTTGTTTGACAACGGCTGTCTTACCAGTTCCAGTCTTTCCGATGAAAAGAATATGGGGAACAGGTTCATTGTAGTGCAGAGGGCTAAGCAAGGCTTCAAAATCCTCAATTTGAGATTCCCTCCCAGGAAGTGTTGGGGGCAAATAGCTTTCCCTCAACACCCGTTTATCCCTGAAAATTCTTGAAACAATACTAGGATGCCCAAAGGGCAGTGTTTCCATTCTATTTGTCACCTATTGTTAAAGTATTTTACAAATGAACCACAAGGGTTCTAGTTAGCTTTGAGTCGTTTGCTTATTAAATTTCGAGATATCTGAATAGCTTAAAACAGTCTAAAACTTGTAATGCAATATGTTGATAGATATATCTGAGACGTGAAATAAGGGTTATTCATCTCGAATGTGGATATATGAATTTATATAGAGAGCATTATTTCAACTCCAAACCGAATCTTATCATATCACGCCGGACCAGAAATAAGTTAAATAGATTATTCGATACAAGCTCTCATCTAAGCAGTTGATTTACAGACTGGAAAACATGGACCCACTCAGGGTTAATATATCACGTTTACAGTACTATTTCGCTCTTCTTTAGGTAAAGAGAAAGCATTAAGGGGATTATTAGATAGCAAAATGCTAGAACATCTTTTATTGATATCCTGTACTCCCAATAACTCGTTCTCTTTCCAGACCCGAAGGCCCTACTTTCCAAAGCTTCTGCAAGTTGTTGAGCCCTTCTAATTGCGAGAACTACGAGAGGTATCAAGATTGGGATCATGTTTCTAATTCTTCTAAGTAGGCTCCCTTTGGTGAGTTCAAGGCCCCTGGATTCCTGTGCGGCAACTATGTTTTGAGCATCTTCAGCCAATACAGGGATGAATCTAAGTGCCATTACGAATGAAAAGGATATGTATGGAGGAAAGCCTAGATCGTCCAAGAGATCTCCTATTTCAGTAGCGTCCGTCGAAGCGAAAAAAGCTGCTGACAGAATAAGCATCGACACTAGTCTCATTCCCATCGCAATCGAGAATTTTACATCCTTGGTAAACAAGTAATTTGTAAGGATTATTATCAATAAGAAGAGAGAGGACCCTTTAATGAGCTTTCCGGTCTCTCTTAATGATTTTGAAAGCAACACAAGGGGAAGAATGAGGCATATGGATAATAACTCACCTTCAAGGCTTTTGAACATCAACGGGACTATCATGAGCCCGCCTATTACAACTATCCTAACTCCTGGATGAAGTTTTGAAAGCCATGAGGTTTCTACTCTTGGCCTAAAGGCCTCTAAAAACGCAAATGGATCCATTAACTTCGAACCCTCCTTGATAATTCGTCTGCGATCTCCGGCGGGTCCATTATCTCCGTCCTACCCAGCAATTTGGATAGCTTAAGAGTTAAAGGGGGTTCAATTCTGACTGATCTGAGAAGTTTAATATCTACAAAAACCTCGTCGAAATTACCCGAAGCAACTATTCTACCGTTGCTCATCAAGTAGACAAAATCAGGCTTAAGATCCAGTAGCCAGTTAATGTCGTGAGTAACTACAATTAAGCCATGTCCTTCATTCTTGAGTTGATGTAGGAGTTCACAAAATGAAGCCTTAAACCACGCGTCTTGACCGATAGTTGGTTCATCAAATGCTATGTACTTCGGCTTTGTTGAGATAACCGATGCTATTGTTAGCTTTTTCATCTCTCCACCACTTAGGGTCCATGGAGGCGCATCCTTGTATGAGAGAAGTCCTGTAACTTCAAGTGCCCACCTACCAACCTCTAGTATTTTACTTTCAGGAAATTCAAGGTTTTTTGGCCCAAATATTACTTCTTGCCAAACAGTCTCTGAAAAAATTTGGTGTGCTGGATTCTGGAAGACAAGCCCAACATGCCTTGCAAGCTCGGCTACACTGGCTTCTTTGGTATTAATTCCGTCTACTAGAACAT
>QMVZ01000182.1 GCA_003661365.1 Thermoproteota archaeon
ATTTTACCTTCCACAAATAAGCTTAAAGACAACTGGCCACGTTTTTCCATCCACATTGTGGAGACGTTTGAGATGAGGAGAACAACAATAATCTTACTTTCACTCCTAATCTGTACATCCAGCTTAATCGACAATCCAATCTCAGCTAGAATCGCATATGTTATCTCGAATCAAATAGACTGGGCTCTCAACTCTCAACTGCTTTCAAAAGTCGCTCCTAAATATGGAATAATTCTAAGAAGGGTGACAAACCTTTCTTTAGCAAAAAACGCAAATGTATTGATACTGGGAGGTCATCTAGCGCCCACAGATGAGTGGATGCCGAAAAATTACGCTGAAGAACTGTTGAACGAAGAAGAGAAAAGCAAGCTGGAATCCGGCAAGAAAGCTGTGGTGATAAAGACAGTAGAAAAGAACGGAAATAGGATCACAATAATAGCGGGTTACAACAGGTACAACACGTCCTTAGCTACCCAATCTAACTATGACTGGGATTCATTGCCAAATGCAGTTGAAGCAATGCTAGGAACTGATCCTAGACAAGGTGATACGGATAACGACACGTTGCCTGACGATAAAGAGGTCTTAGAATACTTAACGGATCCTCTTTCAATTGATACAGATTCAGATGGGGAGTCAGACGCTGTTGAAATACTGGTTTATGAAACAGACCCCAAAAAGCCAGAGAGATGGCAGGACTTCAATACAGTTGTCAGAATATTGAACGCTCCAAAGAAAATTAGCAGATACATGGAAGACCATTTTACTTACTATTCTGATCCCGAAGAGGAGGATATTTGGCAGAAAGCAAGGGAAACTTTCTATAGGAAAGGAGGAGACTGCGAGGACTATGCCATATTCGCACTTTATTGTCTAAGAATGAATGGATGGTCTTACGATGCCTTCGACGTCCTTAGAAACAACAGTGCAGCTGTGATGGGAATTACGTGGTATGGATTTGAAGAGGGCCATGCAGTTATGGTTTACGTTATGGACGGTAGGTACTACGTTATCCACAACGGATTAATTCCATCAGAAGGTCCTTTTCCTGACCTTGAAAGCCTTATTGACCTAATCGCCCAAAGGCTCTTTTTCTTTTCTCCGCCATGGGAGGCTTATTTCTTCATAAATGAACATGGAGAGATAACTGAGATCGTAGAAAAGGGGTAAGAAGGGTTAAAAAAAGACAATTATCTCTCAGACCCAACCTTTGTCACATAGAACTAATACAAGATAGCTTATTTTCGCACAACATCTTCAAACGATTTTATTATAATGCACAGTCAAACTAGTCCGACCAAGGTCAAGTGGTGTTTTGTGATGGAAAACACGATAAAAGTCATATGTTATGGGGTAGGAGTAATTGGAGGGAAAATAGCTAAAGCCATCCTGAAAAAGAAAGGAATTACAATTGTAGGAGCCGTAGATGTGGCTAAAGAGAAGGTGGGAAAGGATCTCGGTGAAGTGCTTGGACTAGACAAAAAACTTGGAGTAACCGTTACCGACGACCCAGAAGAATTGTTCTCCAACATTGAAGCAGATATTGTTGTGCATTGCACCTCTTCCTATCTCCATCAGGTATACCCTCAGATCATTCAATGCGTTAAAGCTGGGCTAAATGTGGTCTCCACCTGTGAAGAACTTTCTTTCCCATTCGATAAGTATCCAGAGCTAGCAAGCAGAATAGACAAACTTGCATTGGACTATGGTGTAACTGTGCTTGGAACGGGAATAAACCCGGGCTACCTAATGGACACCCTGTCGATAGTGCTTACCGCTCCATGTCTAAGGGTGGACCACATCGAAGTAACGAGGATGATGAACTCTGCTAAGAGGAGAATCCCATTCCAAAAGAAGATCGGAACCGGTCTTACAAAAGAGGAATTCATAGAAAAAATGAAAAATAAGATCATAACTGGCCATGTGGGCTTATATGAATCTATATCTATGATAGCTGCAGCACTAGGATGGAAACTCGATAGAATAGAGGAGTTTGATCCAGAGCCCGTAATAGCAGATAGGGATCTCGAAACTCCTTATACGAAAGTGCCAAAAGGACATGTTGCTGGTCTTAAGAGCATTGCAAAAGGTTATATGAATGAAAAAGAGGTAATTGTACTTAATTTCGTGGCATATGCCCATGTTCCTGAGGAATACGACGAAATTATAATTAAGGGAGAACCTAACATTCACGAGAAGATCATCGGAGGAGTTCATGGAGACATTGGGACTGTTGCTATGGTAGTAAATGCAATACCAAAGGTACTAAACGCAGAACCCGGGCTACTTACAATGAAAGACATTGCTCTACCTTCTGCTGCTGTAGAAGACATGAGGATATACGTAGCCTAGGAAAAACCTCTTTCTTCCTTTTTTAGCCAAAAATGAAAAGTGGAAAGGGGCTATTTTAGCCTCTTTGTGATACTAAAAGAGAGTGGGAGCGCTAAAAGCGGTAGAGTTGAGAGAACTAAGGCCGAAGAGCCTATCAATGCCAGCGATGGAATTAGAAGTAGTTCTCCAATTGCCAAAATGAGAAGGCTTGAGAACAGACATGTGATAAGCAATTTAATGAAGAGATTGCTCGAAGGCATGCGTCCGCACTTCTTAAGAATAACCGTTATCGGAATCAGGGTCGGTGTAAGGTATATCAAGCCTAGCAATAGACTTGAAACTATGCCAGCAAGAGTTACCGCTAACTCTGGGTGAGAGGACATCAACTTCGTGGAGGCTTGTGAAGCTATCTCGAGAGTTCCAATAAGCGGATAAATAGCTACTTTACAAAGGCTCTTTAAGGAATCGTGTTTTGAAATTAGGTTAGCTACGGAGGTACTCCAAGAGTAATAGAAGGCGTTGAAAGCACGCATAAACTGTTGGCCAGCAAATGTTTTCATGACGAAGTCATCCCTAAATTCCCTAAGAATCTGAACTTCTGGCGAAAGCTCAGAACCATAGGTTGCTGTTGCAATGACGCACTTCTTAGGAGCCTCTATGACTAGAGTGAAAGTCGTAGTTTTTTCAACTCCGCCCCCCGTGGCCCTTATTAGAATTGTAAAAGTTCCTGGAGTTGTTCCGGCCGTTATGTACATGGTTGATGACCCAGTTGGCGTGATCGTGGCTGGATTGAAGTTGTACATGGCATCAGTTGGGAAACCTGTAGCCGAAAGGGACACCTCTTGTGCCGTTCCTGAAATTAGTGTGAGTTGCACAACTACAGACCCAGAACCAGATGCTGGCAAAGTCAGGCTTCTAGGTGTGACCGAAATCTCAAAATCGAATTCGCGTGCTGGAGGAGTCGGCGATGGAGTTGGTGATGGTGTGGGAGAAGGCGTAGCTCCCACCGGCGTTACAGTAAGTAAGAAGGGATTTGATTTGACTGAAAGACCTCCTCCTGTAGCCACAATGTACATCGTGTATGTTTTTATGGGCGTATCACTAGCCAGCTGAATTGTTAGGGTAGAATCATAGTCAGGAGGGAGGGAGTTTGCGGTTGCACTCACAGCAGCTCCTGGCGGCAGTCCTGCAATTGCTAAAGTGACGGGATCGCTGAACCCACCCATCCCCGTAACATGCACCGTGTAATCAACAGCTTCTCCCTGCTGAGCTGTTTGTGAAGTAGGTTCTACCTCAACTGTGAATCCAGTGGCTTCAGTTAC
>QMVZ01000183.1 GCA_003661365.1 Thermoproteota archaeon
AACATAGCCGTGCCTGTTTTGGTGTAAGGGCATCTAACCAGATTGAACCTCTCAAATGCTCTCCCCAAACAACTTAATGTAAGTATCCCTTAGAAACTCCCTCGCTTGTTCCATCAGCTCCTTTCCTTTTTCTGTTATCTCATAATACTTTCTTATCTTCCCTGTCTCGCCCATCTGTTCTGTCATCTTCACTAATCCCTTGGATTCCAGGCTCTTTAGCACAATGTATCCGGTTATTCTTGCAGGTCTCCAGCCAAACCTCTTTTCCACCTCTGTGGGTATTGTGTAAGCGTATTGGGGTCCGTCCATGAGCAGTGAAAGGATGTAAATCCATAGATTCTCCTTAGTTAATTTTCGTTTAAGCCTATCTAAAGGCATATGATCACCCTAAATAGTTCATAGATTCATTCTTTGTCTCATCTTGGCTTATTTCTGATTTTTCTTTTGGTCGGAGCCTGCTTTCGAATTCCTGAACTCTTCTTCCCATCTCTTCCATATCAATACCCAAACTCATGATTGAGTTAAGTTTATCCAGAATGTTCTGAGCAGGCTTTGGGTCCGGAAGATAGTCTGCTGCCACTCCTGAGATAAACACGTATCTAAATCCTCTTAACCTTGCTAAGGTTAAGTTCGCTCCAGCAAGGCCAATTACAGATCTTATCGTTTCGTTCCTAATTGATCCCAGTTCTTCCAATTTCTTGGTCCACTCCTCATCTCCAAAGGTTATCACGGTGTTATAGAGAGTTCTATCGACGAATCCAGCTATTATAAAAATGACCTTGACCCCTTTTTCCTTCAAGTAGTCGAAGAGGAGGGATGAAACCTCTAATTGTCCCCAAGGAACTGGTTGAACTGGAGAACTTACTAAGAACAACCTGTTTTGTCCCTTATCTGCCAATCTAATTTCAATTGCTGGTAACTTGAATGTTCCATCTTTGTTTATTATTATTCCAGCCACGTTGCTAGATAACATGAGATATTCTGAGTATATCTTGGCCGTAAGTTTTGCATCCAGTTTATCGGCTAAGTAGGACACAACCTGAATTCCGATGTTTCCCATCCCAGGATAGCCTGCTATGGCTATCGGTACGGGATCCTTTACATCGATAAGTTCAACTAATTTGTTCCATCCCATGCTACTTCAACACTCAAGATTTGAGTCATCCTAATTATTAAGATGCTGTCAAATAAAACGACCCTTATGCAAAGAAAAGTCATGTTCATACTGTTGGACGGACTAGGAGATAGGCCTTGTAGAGAGCTAAACGGTCTTACTCCACTACAAAAGGCTGATATTCCGAGTTTCGATTTCTTGGCCACAAACGGCATGATAGGGAGACATTATCCCTTGGGTCCCGGGATACCCCCGGGCAGCGATACTGCTCAGCTTTCAATGCTTGGATATGACATTAGAACGGAATACCCTGGAAGGGGTTATTTTGAGGCTTTAGGTTGGGGGGTAAAGATAGAGAAAGGTGAAGTCCTATTTAGAGTAAATTTTGCAACCGTTGAGAGAGACGGTAGTAATTTAATCGTAAAAGACAGACGGGCTGGTCGAATATCAGGAAAGGATGCTGAATCTGTTGCTTCGGCCGTGGCAGAGATGGATCTTATGAATGGGGAGATAAAGGCGGTTCTTGAGCATACACTGGAGCACAGGGGAATCTTGATTTTAAAGGGATCTGATCTTGTACCAGACGTAACTGATGTAGATCCTCACGAGGTAGGATACCCTGTCTTGGAACCGCAGCCACTAACTTCGTCTCCTAAAGCCAAAAAGACTGCTCTTGCCTTAAAGGAGTTTGTTCTGAAGTCATACGAAATTCTTAAAGACCTAGGCGTAAATGTAGAAAGGAAAAAATCTGGTCTATTGCCTGCTAACATAGTTCTTCCTAGGGGGGCAGCTTCTAAATTACATATACCCAGTTTTATGAAAAAATGGGGGTTTAAATCTGCAGCTATAGCCGTCGGGCCCTTATACAAAGGTATCGCCAAAAGCGTGGGGATGAAACTGCTGGAGGTTGAAGGAGCAACGGGCTTACCAAACTCAAATTTCAAGGGGAAAATTGAAAAGGGACTCAGTGCTTTAGAATCTGGATTTGACTTTGTATTTGTTCACATAAAGGGTACAGATGTGGCATCACACATGAAGAACCCAGAACTTAAGGTGAAAGTTCTTGAAAGGATAGATGATGCTTTAGAATCACTGTTAGACTTATCTGCAGACTATTTATTGCTCCTAACCGGCGATCACACAACCCCCTGCTCTCTAGGAAAGCATTCGGGGGATCCAGTTCCTCTTATGATATCTGGAAAAGGAATCCCAAAGGATGATGCTGGTAGGTTTGATGAACTTAGGTGTATAAGAGGAGGAATAGGAACCGTCTTAGGTAAGGATCTCATGAGGTTAGTCCTTAATTACTCAAATAGGGCTTCAGAACATGGATTAAGGCCTAAGCCTGTTGAAATTCCTTACATACCGAAACCAGACCAGCTTACTCCACTTTCACTTAATCAGTGGTAGAAAGTACTTCGGCCTCTAGTTCCTGCTTGAATTGACAGACCTTACACAGCTCTTGGGTCGTTGGCTCTCCACATAACTTGCAGTACTTCAGCTCGAAGTGATATGTGAGTTCTGGAATGGCTTGTTTGACGATTTTTTCAATGAAGTTAAAGGCTCTCTCCTTGAAACCCGGATTTTCCTGCTCTAAACGATCTAAAAATCTTCTCACTCTAACTCTCATCCCTGAGACTAGAGGACATTTCCCGAAGTGAGCAGGAATTCCAAGCAATAAAGCCTGAACCGTCACTTCCTTTTCTGGAACCTTGGCTAAGGGTCGTATCCTTGGAATTAGTTTCTCTGTAGACCGAGACTTGGAAAAAAGGCGTGCCATTGCACTCATATCTCCTCTTATCAGGTTCATAAACAGAGTCTGAACCATATCATCCAAGTTATGCCCAGTTGCCACTTTCGTAGCTCCCTTCTCCCTTGCTACTATGTTGAGCGCTTGTCTCCTGAAGACCCCACAATATGTGCACAGATCTCTTTTTATCTTGCTTTTTGAAAGGAGGACTTGCACTTGAGGTATAGAAAAGGCAAATATTTCACTCATTTTCACTATTTTATGCTTAACTCCAAGGCGTGAAGTAAGCTCCTTCGCTTTAGATATGGATTCTGCTCTGTAGCATGTTCCTTCATCTATCGTTACAGCGAATACCTCGAAGTCTTTGTTTGACTCCTTTTTGTACTTCCACAAGTAGTATAGCGTGAGAGAACTATCCTTTCCTCCTGAAAGAGCGCTTGCTATGACATCTCCTGTCTGAATCTCCTCATCTAGAATGGGTTTTACCCTCCTCCAGATTCTGGTAGACAGGCATTCATCGCATATGCTCTCGTTCAGACTCTCAATTCTTACAACTGCTTCCCTCTCACCACATCTGTCGCAAGGTCTCCTCAACGCTGATCGCCGCCTAGTTCTTTGTGTACTGTAAACATGAGGAATTCCACTACATCCTTAGCTTTTAGAGGGTAATCTTCAGGCACAGGTCTCCCGTTTACTATAGCTATGTGAGTTTGGGGCGATATTCCTAAGTCTTCCATTAAATCGGATACTTTCATACCACGGCGCATCTTTATCCTCTTTCCATCGAC
>QMVZ01000184.1 GCA_003661365.1 Thermoproteota archaeon
CTATGAACAAATGGCAGCAGCTACTGAAAATGAAAAAATCAAAAGGATTCTTCTAGACATAGCGAAGGAGGAAAAGACGCACGTAGGGGAGTTCTTAGCCCTTTTGTTGAAGCTTGATGAGGAACAGGTTAAGGAGCTTGAGGAAGGTAAGAAAGAAGTTGAAGAATTGACGGGATGATATGAGCAAAGTTCTGAGACCCCAAAAGTAGTCTTCTCGTATCTTTGCATCATCAGGGCTTGACTTCAATGTACACAGGAGACTTCCTTAGCCTTAACTTTAGGATCCCATTCTGTACCTCTATGATCTCAGAGTAAGCTTCGCCGTTTTCGTTAGGAACTGCGATTGTAAGCACCGCTTCTTTTCCTCTGATAGGTATCTCAACCTCCTTCTCCAACAAATCAGGTTCGTTCCACCAATCCCACCAAACCACGTAGACATATCCATTCCTCTTATCGAAACGAAAGAGGAAAACGTTTTTCTCTCTCAAATGAACCTCTTCTATATTTGTAAAGCCCTCAAGCTTTTCTGTCATCAGGCCGTAAGCATAGTAAGCCCTTTTCTCCACCCCAAAACCCTTGTCATAGTCACCTCTTCCATCGTATATCAAGCCTGTTTGATCAAAGTACTGGTTTCCATCGCCTCCAAATCCCTCATATAGCCCCCAAGCCCAAAAGACCTTCTCAGTCCCAGCAGATAAGAGGACCACGTATCTCTTTACTAGGTCGGCCGCCTGTTCCTCTTCGCTTTGAAATATTCCGTTAACCGATCCGCTATATGTTCCCGTTTCAGTAATCCATATGGGCTTGTTTATTCCGTACTTCGCCATCACAGCTTTTACTTCATTGATCATCTTGACCCCGTACGCGTAATCTCCGGTAGCGTTTCCATAATAGTGCAACGAAATGATGTCAAAATAATCGCCTCCTCCATTCTGGAGAACAATATCGAGATATTCATCGTGAGTAAAGGGAACCAATCCCGCAAAAAGCACCTTGCATTGTGGACAGGCCCTTTTTATCACCGGATATATGAACTTCAGAAATCTAGCATATTCCTCTGGAGGACAACTGTCTCCCTTGCCTTCTATGTTTGGTTCGTTTCCAATCTCCCAGTACAATATTTTCGGCTCAGTTCCATTGATCTTGGGGGCATCATTGATCCCATCAGCATCATATCTCTCGACGATGAATCTCACAAGCTCGGCATACTCTGCGTTACCTAGGAGTTTTCTCCATCCATGGAGCATGAAGTTCTCAAGTATGTTCAGACCAGACCCACAGATTTCGGCATATCTCTCATCAAACTGTCTTATCTTCTGCCGAAACGTTGGTCCAGGATGGATTCCTAGCCTGTACCATCTGATCCCTATGTCTGTCATGGCCTTGTAGTCTTTCTCTATCCCATGCAGGCCAAAGGGCGATTCCCAATATGTAGGCTCTAGTTCCTCTTGAACACCCTCTTGCTCGTATAAACTTAGGTTCAAGTAGAACAGGAAAATGCAGAGAATCAATAGCAAGACTGAAAGGATGCTCTTCTTAGATGGCACCTGTTTGTGAACCAGTAGATCGATTTAAACCTTTGATTTGATTTTCTGCAAAAAGCGCCTGAAAAATTCAGGGATTTAAGTCTCAATGTGATGCTAGAGAAAGATACTCTGGTTCCTCTTGTCTTTTTTAAGAAAAAGGGATCAATCGAATTTGTTGACCCCTACGACCGCCCTAGGGAATGATGGTCTCAGTTTTGCAACTGAACTAGCAAATAATCTTAGACATGAGCCTTCTTCTCCAATTCAAGCTATTCGTGGAGCATTTGGCAGTAAAATTGAGCTTTTGTCTCCATCAGAGGTTAGCATAGCTTCTCCAGATTATATCTCGGAATTCTACCTTTTCTCAGTTATGAGCCATCTTTCTCTTCATGCTAGGTACGTTTTCACCATTACGGGCCTCAGATATTTGAGAGAACTTGATAAAGAAGTATTAAGAAGATCTAATGAGGTGAAGAAGGGTTTTCGAAGGTTTACTGCTCGCAGCACTCCACGAGCTGAGCCACTAGCTAGGGCTTTGGAGATGTCAGGCGTCTTGACGCAGTTTTTAGCTTTAAGCTGGCCTGATTTTCACATTAATAACTATGAAAGAACAGGAGAGGAGATCTTCCTGAGATTCTCTGAGTTAGCAGGAAAAACTCACGAGAGGCACTTTATATCGGCTTTGGAACTGCAAGATGGGATATATGGAAAGAGGCACCGAAACGTTTTTTCAGTGGCACTGAGACAAGGCAAGAAGTTTTTAAAGGATTTTCACAACATTTACGAGTCTCTTGATTTTGTTTCCTTCCTCAGTGACCTCTCTGTGCAAACAGGCACAGTAATCGGACCAGATACTATAGAACACCTTAAGAGGGATAGGACAGCCTTTGAGCCAGGGCTCACTTACGAAACTTGGATTGACAACATCCATAAGGAGCTAAAAGCCATGGTTAGGGATCTTATCTCCTCAGAAAATCCCTTTCTAAAGGAAAGAGCTTTAAAATTGGCCGTGTTTTTCAATAAACACGCTTCTCCTTGGAATACTATAGGCGAACTTATGGACTTGCTAAAACAGATGGCAAGAATGCTACCGCGAGTAATTATAGATGGAAAAGTGGTTTTAGTCGAAAATCTCACTCCAGAAAACGATTTCATGGTGGGATATTTCATTGACTACGAGATATTAAGAATGCTTAACGAAGGCAGATCTCCCGTATGCCCCTTAAGGAAATCACCCCAGTTCCGCAGATGTAGAGTATGTCCTGGGGAGATTTTTGGAGAAATCAACAGATATTGCCCTCTGATTAGAAAGTGGATGCCCAGATAGAGTAGGATCTCCGATTATAAGGGGCTTTCAAGCCTCAGGATAAAGCTAGGGAAACCTTGGAGAAGTTCACCAAGCGTTTATGAAGTTCACCCTCATTGCTATTTCTCTCAATTTCCCTATGATCCCAGAGACGTACGTTAAGCATAGACTTCCGCAGAAATCGATGTAAATGAGCTAAATCTAGGAAGAAAATGCCTAATTGGAAAGTAACAATCATCTGTCATGGAATATCGTCTTGGTCAATACCCCACTTAAACTTATATATTGGTTTCTTCATTAAAGGAATTTAGAGGACAAATGGAAGAGGATCTTGAGACATTATTTGAAATACTATCAAACAGGGTGAGAAGAAAGCTCATTGAGCTTATCTCTGAACAGCCAAGATACTTGTTCGAGCTTCAGAAGGAGTTAAGGGATATGGTTTCTCAGACAGCCATTCTCAAGCATCTGAAAAAACTAGAAGATGAGGGATTCGTTGAAAGTTATGAAATTATAAGCGATATAAATGCTCTTCCCAGGAGGTACTATCGCTTGAAGAAGAATATATTTCTCTCCCTTTGTTTTGGTGATAGCATCCATAGGATTTCTGCATCCAATCTTACCTCACAAGTCAAGCCTTCCTTTGATAGGGATGTAATTCAAATTCTAACGGAGGGAAGAAGAGAACTAACAAGAATAAAGCGATGTAATTCATTTGAGGAAAAAGTAAGAAGATCTGCTGACCTCTTGGCCAAGATAGATAGGGGCATAAAGTTGCTCGAAGAG
>QMVZ01000185.1 GCA_003661365.1 Thermoproteota archaeon
GAGCCACTTCACAGCTTCCTCCATTTCAAGCTTAAGACATCTTTCCACCACATCTTCTTTAACCTGAAGCTCTATCCTCCTGCCACCCTTGGTCTCAAAAGTAATGGTAATGTTTTCGGAGTTATTCACCTCAATGTTCAGCTTGCCGAGGGTGCATCTTGAGGAACACTGTACTCCGTCAATTACACATGAGAACGGGGTCTTTAAGGGGACATTTACAATTGCTCTCATATCATGTATGTTCTCTGGCTTTAAAAACTCTGTAGCCATCTTTCCAGCGAGATATCCTATTGTAAGGAAAGGTCCTAGGTGCCCGTGAAAGGTAGCAGCTTCCTCTAAACTCAACAAAGCTATCTCCTCCTAACTGCAAGCAAGTAGATCAGGATGGCTGCTTCCACAGCTGCTATAACCCCAAGCGAGTATGATAAGAGAGTATACAAGTGCAAAGACCTTTGCAATGTCCTCATTTCTTCCATAAGCTCGTACTCCTCCATTGCTTTAAACAGGGATTCAGCATTGTGTACGAAGACGTGAGAGAGGTTCAATAGCCCCTCTCCAGGATCAGGGAAGTTTGTGAGGACGACGTGGATTGCTCCTATTTCATCTGCTATGTACTTTCCAACAGCTGTCCCGCTCTGTAGATTGCTTATGACGAGCATTGCTCCCTCCTTTTTGCCATTTTCCACTAATTCAGCCACATCGCTTGATGAAAGCTTTTCAGGAGGTCCATATTCGAGAATTACATTGAATCCGAGCCATGAAACGAAGGGCTTTTGCCAAGTCATGCAG
The DNA here is from genome assembly GCA_003661365.1 of Thermoproteota archaeon. Taxonomy (GTDB): domain Archaea; phylum Korarchaeota; class Korarchaeia; order Korarchaeales; family Korarchaeaceae; genus QMVU01. Next base: position 790 of record QMVZ01000185.1, read on the forward strand.
ATAACCTTCACCTTTTCAACTCCCTTCTCCTGAGCCCTAGCTTTAAGGTACTCTGCGGTTGAGCTTATGCTTTCTATGCTCTTTTCCAGCCTTTCTGATGTGTCAAGGCCCAAATACTCGTTCAATATTTCGGCCACGTTGGTGTAATAGGTTATGGCTCCTTCTGGGGTATTCCAAGTTCCTGAAACCTTGACGGTGGTTGCGTTTGAGCCAGATGTTTCCACTAGCTTTTCAAGCCAGGCTTCCATCCCGTGATATAGTATCAGGCTTGCCCTCATGACCGCTTCAACGTCCTTTGGCCTGACGTCATAGTGGGCTGGACAAGCAGATGTGCTAGCTATTATGACAACATCGACCTTATCGCCAGCAAGGTCCTCTACGATGCTGCCTAGGACGCTAGTGGTGCAGATAACTGTGGGTTTTGGCTCCTCTGCACTAACCGTAGTGGGCGTTAGCATAACTATTAACAGCAACAGACAGACTGCAGCCAAGAATGGGGTGCTTCGGTTCACAGTTGGAGAATCCAATCAACTAAAATAAAAGTGTTACCTTTTTACTAATTAGGTGTTACCAAATCGATCAAGCCCTATCGAATCTCCTTTAGCTAAACAGCCTAGACAAACTATAAATTGAGGTCTGGAATTTCTAGTCAGATGAGATCAAGGAGATTAATGGTTCTAATAGCTCTCTTGCTTTTCTTCACCTACGCAAGGGTTGAGAGAGTTAATTGTCACTACGCGTGGCTCGAAGTAAATCCTGATGTAGTGATGCAGGGAGGAGAATTCGAGATAAGGTACAACATTTCGAAGTTCTACATGCTACCAACTGGCGGCATCGTTGTTGCAGGGAGGCAGATGAGGGAAATCAGCATATCGTTGGAGGTACCTAAGGGCATGAACTGCACCATAGAGAGATTGGATGTATCTGGCAATGGAAGCATAACCAAGGAAATTAACGGGTTGAACATCATAGTAAGGGCAAGCATAGACATCGGAAGCCTCAACCTCGTCGCTAGAGTCCAAGTCCCCCTAGATTACGAGGTTGGGAGCTATAACATAAGGGTTGACGCAAGGGCAAGGGAAGTGGATGAGAATGGAGAGGAATATTATCCGGTGGATTACTCAACCTCTGATAACATAGAAATCAAAACCTTTGGGCCCATCTTCTCCATAAGGTCTGAACCTAAGGAGGTAGAGCCACCTCACACGGTTGGAATAATTGTTACGATAATGCACAACGAGCCAGTGCCTCCTTTTGAGATAACAAACCTCACCCTAAAGGTCATTCCACCCCCTCCAAACAAGCCCGAGGTAATACCTCTAGTTGACATCTTTGGCAGGTCTTTTCTCAGACCTGGAAGCTCTGTCAAGTTCCCCAGACCAATATACGTCGAAATTGACAAGAAGACTGCAGGAGGAATTCGTGAGATAAGGGCTGAGCTGGAATTCTGGGTTTTGGGCATGAAAAAGGTCATAGAGGCGAGAACGAACATAACAGTGATAAAGACCACGAACGTAAACATTTCAGCTGAAGTCCCTTCGAAGGTCGTTAACGGAAGTGAACTCCACTTAAGTTTGGAGGTCGTTAACGTAGGCTCCTTTGTTGCCAAGAACGTCATTGTTCTTGGGGAAATGAGCGGAGAGAAGTCAGTTGTTAATGTAGGAAACCTAGAGCCCGGACAGTTTAAGGACATAGAACTCGTCCTGCCAGTAAGAGGTGCTGGAAATGAGACCTTGCTCCTAAAGGTTTACTGGAACAACGAGTATCCTTATGAACAGGTCAGCAATTCCCTTGAATTTACAGTTCTTGTGACAAAGAGAGGGTTTAATACCAAGATAGCCCTTGTAATAGGGTTCATTGGGCTCGTTTTGGCTATAGGGTGGTTGATTGGTAAGAAAACAATTAAGCGTAGTGCTTCCTGATGGAAAGCTAGAAGAACTCAAAGAACTCCTTTTGAAATCAGGGGGAAAGGAGATTCAAGTAAAGAACGAGTACGAGAAGTACAGAATAGGCCTTAACGACAAGGTGTTAATAGCTTATTCCACTGGAACTGTCGTTTACCACCAAGACCTATCCAATCTCGTCGCCAAGGTTTTCATGGGCCTAGGCACGCGAGTAGGTGTAGATGAGGTCGGGAAAGGGGAGGCAGAGGGTCCTCTCGTTGTGTGTGCTGTAGCCTTGGATGATGAGGGTAGGAGTAAAGCCGTCTCGATTGGGCTGGTGGAGAGCAAGATGGCGAAAGGAGATAGAATCGTTGAGGTTGCTGATAAAATAAGGGAGGCTGCTGTTGCTGTGGGAACTGTGGTGATTTCGCCAAGCGAGTTCAAGAAAGTTTGGAAGAGAGGGAATCTTAATGAACTGCTTGCTAGATGGCACGCTCAAGCAGTAGAAAGCGTAGTTTGCACATTAAAAAAGGCCGATGTTATAATAGTAGACTCTTTCGATAAGAGAAGGCTTAAAGAAAAGCTAGAGCCCCTAGCTAAGAGGCTAGGGGCCAAATTGATTTTAGAGAATGAAGCTGATAGGAGATATATTGAAGTTGCTGCTGCTAGCACGATAGCAAGCGCAATAAGGAGGAATTTGATGAAGAAAGGTATGAGGTTGAGGAAGTGGGAGACCTCTTAATTTTAATATGACAATGAGTTCTCTTCTTTAGATGATGAAACCACCCCAGATTGAGAGTTGGGCCTCCATGATATGCCCTGGGGTTACTGATGTATAACTTTCCCAAAGCAATACGATGATTAACTTCTAAAGGAGAGTTGGTCAACTTATACCTCAAATATATTAGAAGCCGATACCTACTCATGTGATGAGAAGGACTC
>QMVZ01000186.1 GCA_003661365.1 Thermoproteota archaeon
AGAGCAAGGCTACTCGTAAGGAGATGGTTTCAACTCGGAAATGTTAAAATAGGGTCCTCATGATATTGGTTACATCGAGTGGGAGGTAAAATTAGCATGGGAAAGAAAGCGCCACTAGGTCTTCACGCTGCAAGAAGGCTAAAAGAGAAGTATAAGTGGAAACGCTGGCATGATTACGAGTACAGAAGGAAGCATTTGCGTTTAAGGGAGAAGTACGACCCTCTGGGTGGCGCTCCAATGGCCAGAGGGATAGTGTTGGAAAAAGTTGGTTTAGAAGCTAGGCAGCCTCACTCTGGACTCAGGAAGGCTGTAAAAGTTCAATTAGCTAAGACTGGAGCTATTGTATTGGCCTTTGCTCCAGGAGATGGGGCCCTAAACGTCATTGATGAACATGATGAGGTATTAATTGCTGGAATCGGTGGCTCAAGGGGTAGGAGTCTTGGAGACATACCAGGAGTTAGGTATCAAGTCATAAAGGTTAACAACGTCGACCTTCAAGCCATCTTGAAAGGAAAGAAGGAGAAACCAACAAGGTGATCTTATGAGTGAAGCCCAGGAGCATCAAGAAGCCGTAGAGGAGAAACCTCAAATCAAACTTTTTGGAAAATGGTCGTTTGAAGGCCTTGAAGTGAAAAACCCAGCCTTAAAAAAGGTGATATGCCTTAGGCCAGTTTACCTTCCTCATACCGGGGGAAGACATGAGCATAAGCGTTTTGGGAAGCTCAAAGTGCCTATAGTTGAGAGATTAGTGAACAGATTGATGTCTCAGGCCATTAATGCTGGAGTCAAGAGAGATAGAGTGAACAGCAAAAATCCAGGAAAGAAACTAAAGGCCCTCAGGACGGTTAAGTATGCCTTTGAGATAATCGAGTTAAGAACAGGTAAGAACCCAATTCAAGTTTTCATAAAGGCGATTGAAAACGCGGCTATTAGGGAGGAAGTTACAAGGATCATATACGGAGGGGTGAGTTATTTCCATTCAGTGGATACGTCACCTACAAGGATGCTTGATCTTGCAATCAGACATATAGCGCAGGGGGCGGCTATGAAGGCATTCAGAAGTCCCATGTCGTTAGCTGAGGCCTTAGCAGAGGAAATAATTGCAGCAGCCAATTATGATAGGGTAAAGAGCCATGCGATAAAGAGAAAGGAGGAAATAGAGCGCATAGCTCTAAGTGCAAGGTGAGCAATCATAATGTTTTAATTGGGAATCCTGTAAAAATAGGGAAGTTGTATATGGAAGCAAGGTGATTCTTTGAAAAGTGAAAAACCCCAACCACCCTTATCTTATCTTAAGAAGGCGCATGGCACTGAGGTTGTAGTAAAGCTAAAAAACGGTGCAGAAATCTTTGGTAGACTCGTTGTCTGCGACGATATGATGAACTTGGTTCTCTCTTCAGCCATGGAAAGGGATCCAGAAACTAAGAAACCCCTAAGGAATGTAGGAGAGCTTTTCATAAGAGGTAACAACATCCTCTTCATAACTTTGGAGGAATGAATGCTTCAGCCTCAACTGATCTTTAAACTCCTCTTAGACCTGGATATAACGTAAACCTCCTTAATTTCAGGAGAGAATTGTTAACTTGATGCTATTTTCCTAAATAAGGATCTGCTCATCAAAATTACACCGAAGAAAGATATAGTTATCGTTGTTAAAACCAAAAGGCTTAAGATCTTAATTTTAGTCCGATATTTGGAGATCGCATTATTTAGCGTTAAATTAGCCTTTGAAATCTCTGAAACCGCTGTTTCAAACAATGTTGCCGCGTTTTCAGGTTCTTGAGGGATTTTGTCCTTTAATTCTGCTGCAAATTGAAGAGCAGAAGTTATGTTTTCAATTTCATACTTGGTTAGTATTGTAATGTGTTCCTTGAAGGTTTGATTCAGATTTTCAAGTAGGATTGAAATTTCATCTTGATACGCCTGCAGGATTACTTCTATTGCAACGACCGAGGCGTTGTATGATTCTCTGGCAAGATGGAACACCGAATTGTTGGCCTCCTGAAATGCTTCGATTGCCTGTGAAATCCTAATTTCAGCAAATTGGATGGAGAGTGGGGCTTTCTCTGGGACTTCTATCTGATCCTTTGCCGCATTATAAAGAGCGTTAGCAAATTCTAACGATTGATTGGCTAAGAGGATTTGGTTCCAAGCCTCTTCTTCTCTAAATCCAAATTTCCTTGATACGTAGATTGTTGTGTAGCGTCTCTCCTCACCTACGATGTAGTTAAGAACTGCCTCTATCTCGTATAGTCCCTCTTCATTAGGTGCAGTAAGGTTAAAGCTGAGGTCATCAGACAGCTGACTTAAGCTTAGGTTCTTCACTATTATTGTATCGTTCATGAAGACATCTAACGTTGGACTTTCTTCTCCGGGATAATCTGCAATGCTATACGATACTAAAAGCTCGAAGGGTTCTTCTGGGGTGAGATTCTGCCTATCAGTATTGACTTCAAGGATTACTTGTGGAGATGCTTTTTCTACAAGGACATTTACTCCTTCAGATTCAATAGTTATCTGTTTAGCTTCTTCAAAATCGTATATCCTGATGATTGCCTTCAAATTGGCAAAAGCAGGCGCCTTTGCTCCCAATGGAATCCTTAAGGAAATTTTCTGGGATAAGTTAGTACCTGGGGGCATCTCTAGACCAACTTCTTCTAGCGGAGTTGATCCCCAAGGAGTTCTCAGCCTAATCCAGAGGATTTTAATTAAGCCACCTTCGGGGGGATTAGATATCTTAACGACGGCATCTAATTCGAACCCAACATACACCGTTTCTGGCAATACAAGCTTTATTTCTATCTGTGGAGCTGCTAGAACTTGGCCGTAGGTCATCATCAGAAGTATTGTTAATAATATTGACGGATAATGACGCATTATAGGCTCTTAGCAATATGTGTCATAAAATCTTTAAAGGGCATTCCTTCATTGACTAATCTTGGTTGGAGATAGAAAAACAAGTTAATTTGCCGGTCTTGGGACTTGATCTGCATTCCGGCTCTCCAAGGTCCTCTAAGCCGTGCAGATACTCCGTAGTAGTTATAAGAAATGGTAAAGTGACTCTGGAGAAAAGGGGAGTTCAACTTAACGAGATCTTAAGGATAGCATCGGAGTTGGGACCTTGCATTTTGGCCACAGATAACGTATTTGAATTAGCTCCTGATGTCTCTGGCTTAAGAAGGCTTTTCTTGAAGCTACCCTCTGGCGCTAAGATAATCCAAGTAAATAAAGAGGGGGCCTTTTTTGAAAGATTAAGTCACGTGGCAAGGAAAGAAGGTTTGATTGTAGGTAAGAGATCAGATTCTCTTGTTGAAGCTAAGTTAGCAGCTTTGCTTGCATCTAGAGGAGTAGGAAGCGAGGTCATTCTATTCGAACCAGAGTGTAGGATTGTGGTAACACGAAACGCTAGCATTAAGAAGGGCGGTTCAGGCACTAACAGATGGAGACGCATGATAGAGGCCGCAATACTAAACGAAGCAAATAGGATAGCCTCTTGCCTGGATGAAAGAGGTATTGAGTACGACTTGTACGTACATCAGGCAGAAGGCGGACTTAGGAGGGCTGAGTTTGTTGTATATGCTCCTGAACCCACCGTAACCGAAATAGTTAGGC
>QMVZ01000187.1 GCA_003661365.1 Thermoproteota archaeon
AAGATTGTTCCTATCGTGATGAGAATCACTCCGATACTAGTTTTGAGAGTAATTCTTTCTCCTAAAATGAGCCAGGCTAAAATTACCGCGATCAAAACGCTTGATCTGTCTACAGGAATAACACGAGACGCCTCACCAACACTTAGGGCTTTGAAATAAGCCATCCACGACATGGCACCAAATAACCCTGCTAATGCTATGAAGCCCAGGGCTTTTGCATCTATTCCGCTCAGATCAGTCTTTTTCAGCCCTACTGCGAAGAAGACGGAAAGTATAGCCATAATTACAGCCCTAATAGCCGTTGCAGTTATAGAATCGATTTCTTGTACCCCTATCTTCCCTACTATACCCACTAAAGCAGCGAACAGAGCAGATAATGCCGCATATATCAACCACGTCTGCATTCTTACCGATTCCCGCTGAAAAAAGGAAGGTTTTAATCATTATTCTCTTTTATAGGAGCACTTTGTTTTAGGCACTAGTTTCAGAGAGTCTTCTTATGACTCTAACTATTTCAATTCTACAATTTATTTAGGCTGTAAATAAGTCTGTAGAAGAGATCGAGCTAAAATCACTTAAAAATAAAGGAAATAAAAAGGGTCCTCACTGTTAGAGTGAGGACTTTAGACAAATACTCAGGCAGATCTGTTTTAAACATTTGATTTAGCTTCTCTGATGACAAAGCAACGTCTTCGTTTTGAATTGCCTGTTCCTTTGACGAAGCTCCTTACTCTGAATTCCTGGGGTATTTCTCCTGACTTCATTAGTCTTTTGACGTTCGTTCTAATTGCTTCGTAGGTAACTTTTGTAGTATCTATCTCTACCGCTTCTCCTGGTTTCAAAGCCAAACAGATCTTCTTAACCTCTTCTCTGACTGGAGAAGAGGTCTTCACCATCTTGTCTATTCTGTTGCATGGAAATGGTCCGTTTTTGACAAATTTTGACATTCTATTGTCACCATTGACATTGTCATGGGCATGGCTTTTAAAGCTAAACTTTTTTGCTAAAATGAGAAAATTGTCAAAAGTCTTTTAAAAAAGAGAATTTTAAAAAATAAGATTAATGAATGTTTAGAACAATGAACTGAGCGGCTAAAAAGGATTTGCGTGTCTTAATTACAAGTACTCTAGCAACGTATTTTCTGAGATTCCGCTTTAACTTTCGCAGGGTTAAATCGCTGATTCTGTTAACTCTCAATGTTTAAGAGCAAATGACCAACAGGAACCAAAAAATAATTTCTATGAAGGACTTCGTCGGTTCAGACGCTTTGAGGCACTAAAGTGGTTTGCAAAGGATCTTTTTTACCTTTAGATCGAAGAAGTTAGTTGAATGTGCTGGTTTTATTACTAAAGCAGTATCTGCCCCCCTTCCTGTTCCTGCTATGCATATTATATCCCTGTCTACGGGGATAAGTCCAGCATCTGCTGCCATAACAGCGATTTCTACACATACCTTGGTTCCCTCTCCGAAAAGCCTCAATGTGTTTGCCATTAGTTCGGCGGGACCTATTGTCCCGAACTTCTTTCTGATACTTCTCTCTACGCCACTTAGAGCATGAGACGTTGTAAGGATTTTCCCATTGTTTTCCTCTATCCTTTTTCTGTGCTCATCCAGCAATTCTACCTTTCCTGGTTCCCTGAAACCTGCTACGTGTGTAACAACAACAAGATTATATCCCTTAAACATTTCTGATGCTTTTACTCCAGTTTCTCCTGTAGTAGAAGCGACAACTATGTCCTTAATTCCTTGAGATTCAGCATATTCTTTGCATATTTTAAGAACCTCATCTGTCCACTCTTTCCCCGTTCTCTCAAAGTATACGATATTTTCTTTCATTATAATCACCTAGTTGAAGGGCTGGGGCTTTCCTTAAATGTGTTAAGTGAAAATTCCATCTAATGGTAGGAGAGAAGGCGTTTTATTCGTAATTTATTTTAAATTGCACTCACGTAGCATCATCGTGGTTAATCACTTGTTTCCAATGTCAGATTGACTCATCTAATGTAGATTAGGCATTATCAGGGGTCTTGATACCAAACTGATAACACCGAAATTTTCATAACTTCTAATCACTAACGAACCATAGTTTCTGTTTCATGTTCTTTTTGATAAACAACTCTTTTTTTCCATTGATTTTTATATTGCGACGCTCTAGGATAGATATAGAAATTTCTTAGCTTTCTCCTTAGAAATTTGCGATGAGGACTAGGGAAAAGTTATTACGCTGTATATCCTTCTTATGCCCCTAATTCCCAACTACCACAGCGGAAACATACGGATGATCCTTTATTAAATCAGTTTGGAAACCTAACTGAGAATGAAGGCTGAGTTGGATATGAACGATGAGGTTGTCGCATTAGAAAAGGCCTATTATGATAAGATTGACTGGGAAGTCCAGGAAAACGCAAATATAGACATATCGTACGGCGGTTTTGTAAAATTTCTTTTGGACAAGCTGTTAAAGAAGGAATCGGTACTTTTAGAATACTTGCCGGAAAAAGCTGTGAAAATGCATTTTTCTGGCGATATTCACATTCATAAGCTCCCTCACTCCCTCTATCTTCCTTATTGTACTGGTTGGTCATATAGGAAGTTACTCCTTAGCGGTCTCGTTACACCTACTATGGTTTCGAAGCCACCAAAACATGCTGATACCGCCGTTTCCCAACTTGTAAGTTTCTTCTGCACAGCAGCGCAGGAGTGGACTGGTGCCCAAGCGGTTTCTGCTTTTGATCTTCACCTTGCTGCTTTTATCAAACATGATAAGCCCTCTCCTAAGGCAGTAAAACAAATGCTTCAGAGAATGCTCTTTGATCTAAACTATCCTACAAGAATAGGCTTTCAGTCAGCTTTTACCAACATAACTGTTTTGCTTGATACAAACAAGCAGTTCTTGGAAGAAGATGCTGTTGTGGCCGGAAGAGTCGTTGGAAAGCTTGAAGATAACCTCGATGAAGCCATCATGGTCTCAAAAGAGCTATTCAAGCTTCTCATTGAGGGAGATGCTTTGGGGCAGCCGTTTAGCTTTCCAATTCCCACATTAATGGTGACAAAGAACTTCGATTGGAACGGGAGCAAGTGGGATGGATTAACAGACCTCTTCTTTGAGGCCCTTTCCAAAAGAGGTTCTGCATATCTGCTCAATGGTAATGCAGCAGAAGTAGAAAGTTTGTTCAGCATGTGTTGTAGGCTAACACTGGATGTTGAGAAGGTCAAGAACTTCGAGCTAAATTCTGCCCTAGAAGATGTCGAGGAGGAGCTTAGAAAGTCTAGAGGGGCTAGGGGCCTTTGGGCAGTCCCTGATGCTACAGGAAGCATTGGTGTTGTAACAATAAATCTTCCTAGAATTGGAGTTCTTGCCAATGGAGATTGGGAAAAGCTTCTATCACTTTTAGATGAGAGGATAGACGTTGCTAGGGATGTTCTCAAAGTTTGGAGAGGTAGATACAAGCAAAGCCTTGCCAGAGGATTGATGCCTCTTACCAAGAGGTATTTAGGACACTTCAATGGGCATTATAGCACCGTAGGACTAGTAGGCCTTCCAGAGGCTGTTGCCAATTTCATAGGGAA
>QMVZ01000188.1 GCA_003661365.1 Thermoproteota archaeon
ACCATACGTGCCTAGCGTCTCGATAAGCCAAATTTCTCCCTCAAAAGAGGATCCAAAGGAAGGGGAAACAGTTTCCTTCACCATAACCGTGTTCTACGATGGGAAGGGCATCTTAGCAGGAATTCTGAAAGTTTTCATAGATGATCCAAGCGAAGCAAATACGCCGTTTTGGCAGACCAACGTAGAGCTTAAGCCAGGAAGCAATGCCTTCACAAGCCCTGAATGGGTCTCTGAAATAGGAGAACACGATGTGTTAGTCAAACTGGAGCCAGAGGATGATGTTGACCCCGTCAATGAGTCCATTAAGATCCTAGTTTTGGCTGCCGCTTCCATCCTTCCGATTCTTCTAGGGATATCTGGGATTATAATTAGCATAATATTGATTTTGATGTTTTTGAAGAAGCCTAAGAAAGGCGACTTCTGCAAAGAACATCCTGAGGTCGTTAAAGAGGAAGAGGATAAGTGCTGGAACGCACAGCTGGATTTAAGCACAGAAATTGGAGACATTATGGATCGTTTCGAAGAGCAAAGGAAGAAATGGGACGAGTACGCTAGGGAAGTAGCGCGTCTTCTGGTAGAATGGGACACGATCGTTGCCCTAATTTCTCATTGGATCGGGGCTGAGAAAGAGTTATATGAGAATGCAGAAAAAGTTCAAAAGATAGCTGATCTAGTGAGTTCAGCTAAAAGTAAGGCTGCTAAGGCATTTAAAGAAGGAGGAGAGGCTGCTTTGAAGGAGCTAGGGGAAGATGTCGCAAAAGATGTGGCAAAAGGCCTCTTGAAAGAGGTTTCAGACACGTTATCAACGCTTCTAGACCTAAAAGACATAGCCATAAGGGAGATAGGAATAGGCATTGCCAAAGGACTAACTGGTATAGACCCGAGGGAAAACGCCATAAGACTTAGGAAACAAGCTGAAGTCCTTTGTACACAGCTACAGTCTTGGGTAAGTCATAAGTATGCTTGGAGCGCTAGGAGACCAGCAGAAACATTACAAAGTTGCATTGAAGACATGCAAGCACTGCTTGATGAGATAGATAAGCAATTAGAGGCATTTGAGAAGGCTGTTGCTGGCTTAAGGTGCATAAAGTGTGAGGTGCCGAAAGACGTAGTGGAGAACATAGCAAAGTTAAGGGAAAATCTAAATAGATACATGAAGTCCTTTACGGATCTCATACAAGAGGTGGAAAGGCGGTTGACGCAAGCATTGAAGCTTTTCAAGAGGAAGGATGTATATCCAAGGCCCGGTTTCCATTGGATGAAAAGAAGTAGAGAGCTCAGTGAAGAAATCAGTGAAACGCTTAAGGAAAGCAGAGAAAAACGCAAGAAATAAACCCTCTTGAATTATGTGAAAGAGAAATCCGTTTCAATATCGATTGACTTTGCAGGGCACCACCCACCCAGAGTAAAATCTAGCTCGCTATAGGTTCTAAACGATAATTTGAATAGAAAGCCATAATCCCTTTGCCTGAGATGGTATGACCGTCACTGATTTGATAGTTGTGGGCGCGGGTCCTGCTGGCTCTTCTGCAGCCATATTCGCTTCAAGGCTTGGTATTGACGTTATAATCCTAGAAAAGCAGAGGAAGGGAAGGGACAAGTTCTGTGGAGGAGGCATAACCTACGGTGTAGAAAAGCTAATGGTGGAGAAGATAGGGAAAGAGGTAAGCGAATCCATAGAGCTAAGGATAGATGGGGTAGTTGTCTTCTCCCCTTCAGGAAGGGAGCTTGTCCTCAAGTTCTCCGAAGAACTGAAAAAATTTGGAGGTCTTGTTAGAAGATCTGTTTTCGACTCAAAACTAATGGAGATAGCCGAATCTGAAGGGGCTGAACTCAGAGAAAAGAGGGAGGTCGTTAAGGTCAGAACGGAAAAAGACGAGGTTGTAGTAACAACGAGGGATGGAGAGGAATTGAGAAGTAGCTATCTTGTTGTAGCTACTGGCTCTGAGGATAAAATCGGAGAGCAGTTGGGAATCCCTCCCTTGGGAAAGGAGGGAATGGGGGGCTGTTGGGGAACTGAGGTTAAGTTCGACGTTGAAGAGATAAAGAATGAGTGGAAGAAGAAGTGGGGACTAGTCCCTATATTCCTCTTCTTTGGTCCTGTTCCATCTGGTTACGCTTGGATCTTCCCTAAGAGAGAGTTTCTCAACATTGGGATAGGAACGACCCTTTCTCACTTCAGGTATCATGAGGAAAGATTCACTTCCTTCCTGAGAAAGGCTGCTGGAATCGGAGTAATTCCAGAGACAAATTTTAAGCATGACAGGGCTGCAACCATACCTTTTGGTAAGGTTCCAAGGTCAAAAACTTACAGTGAAGAAGGAAGAGCTCTGCTCGTTGGGGATGCTGCGGGCTTCGTTCACCCAGTAACAGGAGAAGGGATCTATGGGGCTATACGCGGCTCCTTGATAGCTGCAAGGGTAGTTAAGGTGGCTATGGATAAGGAAGATCCTTCTCAGCTAAGGAGATATGAGGAAAGGTGGTGGAGCGAGTTCGGGGAAGACACCCTGGGGTATGGCAAGAAGATAGCGAAGCTACTTTATGGCTCCTCCTTCATGATGGAGATGGGAGTTAAAGTTGTGATGTGCGATAAGGAAGCCTCAAGGAGGCTCGGTCTCCTCTTAGCCCATTACGACAGCGAGGTCTCAAGGAAGATGTACGAGAGGATCAGCGGCCTGAACCTAGTAGGGCTAGCTCTCAAATCCCTTAGGTCTCCAAAAAGAGCCGAATTCGAGGTCATACCCTAGGTGTAAGACATGGAAAGGAGGGAAATTACCCCATTTCTTGGGCTCAAGGGTTCAGGAAAGAGCTCACTCATCTCAGCGCTTTTCCCGGATTTAGAAGTGAACTTTGAAGAGCCAGAATACTACAGAGACTATATGGTTGGTGAGTGGCATTACATCAGGGAAGTAAGCGGAAAAGAGGAGACGATCAGGCTACTCCTCCCTGCAACTTCTAAGTGGAGGGTGGAGAGAGCTGTAATGGTTTTCGACCTATCAAGAAAGGAGAGCTTCTCTTGGGCAATTGGGACTATGCCATTGCTGGGCTGGAGGTTTTTACTAGTAGGGAACAAATCCGACCTTCCCGAAAGGATGATTAGCCTTAGTGAAGCCTCCTCTTTAGCTGAAAGGGAAGGAGCCAAGCTCTTTATAGTCTCAGCTTTAACAGGAGACGGAGTTGAGGAGCTAAAGAGGGCTTTAATGGGAGAAATTCCTCTAGAAGAGGTTTCAGTTCCTCCAACTCCAGTTCCTGCTCCAGCTTTGCGCAGAGACTACTTGCCCATTCCTTTAGATCATTCTCCATCCACAGACGGGTTAAGTGAGATTGAAATAAAACTCTTGGAGCTCATAGATGGGAAGAAAACTGCTTTTGAGCTATCGCAGGAACTTGGAACGGAGATAAGGACGATTCAAATCTATCTCAAGAGACTTCAGGCAAAAGGAAAGATTAAGGACCTTAAGTTGGTTGTGAGGTGAGTAAGATGAAGGAGTTTTTTGGTTCCCTTGTTGGTAAGTTTAGAAAACATTTTGGAATGGAGACTGTAAGCGTGTTTA
>QMVZ01000189.1 GCA_003661365.1 Thermoproteota archaeon
ATTTACAATTTTCCCATTTCTTTGGATTCTATTACCATAGCCTGATAGGAGCCGATAGTCGCTCCTTAATCGCATCATTTCATCTCAGGGCATAACAAGTGTTTCAAAAAGAATCTCGAAGAGTGGATTTCAAATTAAGGTCCCAAAATTTGTCACCTCGTGCGTCCCGAATTAATACGGCTTATCCACAACATGCTTCATGTAACCAGAGGACTGGGGAGACTAAATGGAGATAGGCATCCCCTCAATCCTTCATCTAACTCTTCCGAAAGACCTTCTATCCTTTTTGTACTTATCCTTCATCTCCTTAACCCTTCTTTATGTCCTGCACAGAGCTCTAACCAACAAAGGGTTCCCCCTATTAGGATCGATTGAGGTAAAATGCATCCCTCTTTCTTACCTCTCCGACGAAATTCAAGTAGCTGAGAGGAACAGGGCATTTGAGAGGTTCCTTACATCGATCTCCTTTCAGGATAGGGCGATAGCCCTTAGAATCTCCTTCGTAAATGGGGATGGGAGAATCTTCATCCTGACAGGAGCATCAAACGAAGAGGAGCTAAAAAGAGAACTTGAGAGCCTAAAGACCTTAACTCTTGCCTGTTTCCCCGACTTCGACGTTAAAGCTAGCTTGTTTAATCCCGAACTCGCCTCAAGGGAACTAGAGGGAGCGGCAGTTCAGCTAATTGGAGCTCCCATTCTAACAAAGGATCCTTTGAGGGAGCTAGCAGAGTTCTTCGTTCAGGGCCACTCTGGAGAGTACATAGTTGTCCTAAAGCCTGAAAGGCCATCATGGCTTAAGGCAGCCCTCTTAGAATTGAAGTACAGGGAAGCCACGGGCAGGGCAGCGAAGCAAAAGTCCGAGAGGAGCTTCCTCAAGGGACAAGTTTCCAAAGCTGAGCTCGACTACTCGGCCAGCAAAGAGCAAGAGAGGCTCATGAAGGAGTTGGAGAGGTACAGGGCTGAGAGAGCCCTCAGGGTCGGGGTCTACATCATAACCTGGGCTCCATCAAAGTCTGAAGCTGGAGTCATCGCTAGGCTCGCTTCCCGTGCCCTTTTAGGATCAATATCTCCGCTAGAAAGGGAGGAAAGGATAAGAGTTAGGGATCTTTCGCTGAAGAAACTTCTCAAGGATCTGGAGAGGCTGAAACTTCACGGCAAGACCAAACTCCTCCTTCCGAAAGAAGCAGCGATGTACTTCCAGTGGCCAAGGACCTTCATAGGCGTGCCCATCGAGGAAAGGGCATTGTTCGGAATCCCACCATCAACTTACGGTGAATTGCATCTAGGAGAGGCGATTAGGAGCGGAAGAGAAACGGGAAAAGTGGTATCTATTCCACGCCAACTGTTGAGCAAGCACTTGCTGATTGCTGGGACTACGGGCTCTGGAAAGACGAACACATGCCTTAACCTTCTACTGCACCTTCACGAGCTTGGAGTACCTTTCCTGGTGATCTCTCCTGTGAAGAGGGAGTACAGATCCCTAGTTAGGCTCATTCCAGAAATCAGGATATTTACACTTGGAAACGAGGTTGTAGCGCCCTTCAAGTTCAACCCTCTCGAGATCCCAGATGGAGTGAACCCTCAAACCCACCTTGACGGCTTGATGGCCGTGTTCAAGGCCTCCTACGTCCTGTATGCTCCGATGCCCTACGTGCTAGAGCAGTGCTTAGAGCGGGTTTACAGGAAGTTCGGGTGGGACTTGGTACACGGAAGGAGGGGCAAGACCCCTAGACTAGAGGACCTTTACTCTGAGGTAAGCATGCACGTTACGGAGCTGGGATATGAGCCAAAGCTTACGATGGACATAGAAGCTGCCCTAAGGACAAGGCTAAGGAGCCTAATCTCGGGGGCAAAGGGAGCAATGCTGAATGTAGAGAGCTCTATACCATTAAAAGAGCTGATCTCAAATCCAACAATCTTGGAGCTAGAGGATGTTGGTAGCAGCGAGGAGAAGGCCCTTCTTATGGGCCTGATTTTAGTAGCGCTTTACGAGAGGCTCAGGGCCATGGGTCCATCAAAGGACCTGAGGCTGGTAATAGCAGTCGAGGAGGCCCATCGCCTCCTTACAAACTTGGAAACGGTCGCAGCCATTCCAGACATGGCAGATCCTAGGAGGAAGGTCGTTGAGCAGCTCTGCAACATGCTGGCTGAGATGAGGGCATATGGAGCGGGCCTGATTATTGTGGAGCAAATACCGAGCAAGCTAGCCCCAGATGTGCTGAAGAACACGGGCACGAAGGTAGTTCACAGGCTCCTCGCCATTGACGACAGGCAGGCAGTTGGTAAAGCAATGAACCTAAACGAGGAACAGATAAAGGCGCTTGTAAGCCTCAAAGTTGGCGAAGCAGTTGTCTACACAGAAGCACATCCACTTCCCTTCATGGTCGGAGTGCCAAACGTCCTGGACTCCCATGGAATTGACTTAAGCAAAGACATTTCTGACGAGGAGATAAGAGAGCACATGAAACATTTCTACGAGGAGCACCCAGTGATTCCATACGTCGAAGTAATTCCATCAGCGTCATTCCAACGAGAGCTGACGTATGAGTCCGTCGCAACCCAGATATTCGTCAGGAGCGATCGCTTCAGGGCGTATTTGCTTAAGGTTTGCGAGATCGCAATTAGGAGGAGGGACCCAGTGCTCCTGGCAGAGTTCCTCTTTAGAACGTCGAAGGCCTACACCGGCGAGGAAAAGAAGAGGGAAGCTGTTACGCTGGCTTACCACATGCTAAGGCTAGCTAGAGCTTACAAACCGGCGATCAACGACCTTACCTTCGTGGAGGAGGTTGAAAAAGCCCTGAGGAGGGTAGGAGACAGTGGGTTGGAGCAGAGAAGTAAGGGAGCCTGAAGGCGAAGAAAGGAATAGGCTGGAGAAGAGGACTGAGGTCAGAGAAGAGGATATCGAAAGGGTTGAGGTAGAAGCAAGGAAATTCATCGAAGAGAAAGGATTGGAGAAAGTTGAAATTGAAGAGCCCCGAACCGAGAGTGTTGAGACCTTTGAGAGGGAATTTGGAAAGGTCATGGAAAATGGGCTCAATAGAACCAAGGAAAGTTATAAAGAACTCTCGTTACAGCTTGAATTTAATGATGAGAAGGAAATCGATGTATCGAATGAAGAAGAAACCATGGATGAGAGTGTTGAATTAAAAAGATTGGAGACCGACAGGGAGAAAACAAAGAAACTTGAGTCGATCTCTCATGAAATTGAGGAAGATAACTTAGACGGAATTGCAGATTCTCCTGAAGAAATCAGGAGATCTAATCCCTTTGAAGAGGATATCGAGAAAATTGAGAAGTCTGCCAATAAATTTCTTAAAGAAGAGGGTTTGGAGGAGGACAGGAAGTCTGAGGTTCAGCGGTTTAAAATTGATGAGAAAGAGCATGCAGGAGCAAAAGAGAATGGACTCGAAAATGTAAAAGAATACAATGAAGCGCTCTCGACAGAGTTTAGAAAGCAAAATGAATCGACAAAAATCAATTCTCCG
>QMVZ01000190.1 GCA_003661365.1 Thermoproteota archaeon
AAACTGCTCATCGCTTAGCTCCTTTATTTTTTCCTCTATTTTCTTCAGGACTTTGGTCTTCTCCTTCGTTAATTCTGTCCCACTCTGCTCTAGGATCCTCCTTATGAGTATCAATCTTTCCTCTGTCTTTGTTGTAACTTTTTGTTGGTTCATCTTGTACTAAGAGAACCTCCTCATTTTTGATCTTTTTCCACATTTTGGTGTTATAGTGGGCAATTACTTCTTTCAACCAGTAGTTCTAGCGAACTCCGGAAGAATTCGTGAGCTCAAATCTTGAAATTATTTTGGATATGAAAGTAGGAGATCACAACTACTTGATTTGGAGGATGTAAATAATTAAAGGTCTAGAATAATTAGGAGGTTAAGATAATCATATCCGTGTCCGAGGTATCTGAATGGTAAAATGTGCTGTTTACGAGGAAAAATATGGGGAAATATCGGTACTGATAGGCACTTTTCAGTTTAACAGCGCAGAGGAAGCCCTCAAACGACTCTCTGATACGTTGTTCAAGAAAGGCTATGTATCCGAAGGATATGCTCATGCCTTAATCGAAAGGGAAAAGGAGTACCCAACGGGTTTAGAGGTTCCTGGATACGTCACCGTTGCTCTTCCTCATGCTCACATAAGGTACACCTTGAAACCAGTTTTGCTTATCGGTCTTCTCGAAACACCCATAGAATTTGGGAAAATGGACTCTCCCTCCGAAAAAGTCATGGCAGAGGTAATAGTCCTACTTGCCCTTAAAGATCTTGAGAAGTCTTCGGCATTGCTAAAGAGAATAACATCTCTGTTTTCACGGGAGGACTTTGTGATTGCTGTAAAGAACAAGGACTTTGTTGCTATTAGAGAAATAGTTAGGTCTACACTTGTACATCTAGTTTAAGCTCTGCTATCTCTGTCTATTCCCGCCCAATGTGGCTTCTTAAGGGCTTCAACAATTCCATCAATTACAGGTTCCATCCCAACGCCTGAAACCAGACTCACTCCGTTAAAAACAGGGAGATTTTCCGGGAGGTTCAGGTCGCTTTCTCTACCGATAACAGTTATTACGGCATCAGGCATCCAAGAGTCCAAAATTATCTTGAGATCTGCAACTTTACAGGTCTTTGTTTCGACGTTCCTTATTCCTCTCTTTCCTAATTCTTCCTTAACCCTATCTGCTGCCATTTTAGAGGTCCATCCACCTGTTCCTACACCAGTAACAACGAGGATTCTATATCTCACCATCTGAGATTTTTAACGTCATAACAATAAAAGCCTGTCTTTTTTAGGAGATAGAAACGTTCCACTGGCAAATTACGACAAAAGTTTATAAGAAAAAAGTAACTTGACGAATAAACAATAACCAAGGTGTAAAAAATGTTAGCCCTACTTTTGGCGGGAATTTTACAGAGAATAAGCGATATTCTTTCAGCTGCAGGACAACAAGTTTGGTTACCAGTATTCCTCTTCATTATTGCTCTAATTTTCAGAGCAAAACCTGGAAGGGCGTTTAGAGCTGCTATCATAATTGGAGTTGGATGGATAGGCTTGGGACTTGTCTTTGACCTCTTCTTTAGCACTATGGTCCCAGCGTCCCAAGCCATGGTTAACAGAACTGGCCTTCAGTTTACTGCCGTTGACGTTGGTTGGCCTATTATGGCCGCCATAGCTTATGGGACAATGGTTGGAGCTGCAATAATTCCTATTGGCATTCTAGTTAATATCATACTCCTAGCTGCCAGGCTTACTAAGACATTTGACATAGATGTGTGGAACTTCTGGCATTGGGCCTTTGTTGGAGGGACAGTTTACACGCTAACTCAAAACTTACCGTTTGCATTCCTAGCAGCAATAACTTACGAGGTAATGTGTCTTAAAGTTGCAGATTGGACTGTTAAGCCACTATGGGACTTGTTCCCAGGCTACCAGGGCTACTCAATACCACAGGGCGGTGGTTGGGTTGGATCCATACCATTTATAGCCATCTTTAAACCATTAGTTGACGCGATTCCAACACCAAAAGCAGATCCTGAAACAGTCAGAGAGAAACTGGGAGTTCTAGGAGAACCTTTAGTAATAGGTCTTATTCTGGGTGCAGTCATAGCGCTTATAGCAGGTTATGGCGCACTTGACATAGCAAAGGTGGCCATGGCATCAGCTGCAGTTATGGAGTTGCTTCCAAGGATAATAGGGATAATCATGGAGGGTCTGAGAGCAATAGCTGATGCTGTTACTGAATACATGAGGACTCGCTTCCCTGGGAAGGAGATATATATTGGAATGGATGCAGCGATAGCCATAGGTCATCCAACAACTGTTGCAGCGGGTCTTATACTGATACCCGTTGTTCTATTAATCGCAGCAATATTTCCAGGAATAAAGGTCTTGCCATACGCTGATCTAGCCGCAGTTCCGTTCTTCGTGGTTGCCGCAGTTCCGTTCTTTAAAGGAGACCTGATAAAGTCCACAATAATGGGAACCATTATCATGATCATATGGCAGTATCTTGGATCTTGGTGGGTACCGATCTTTACAGAGACAGCAAAGTCCATAGGGGCGATCGCACCTGATGCGGCTCCAATTGGGTGCATCTGGCTACAGCCCATGATACCAGTTGCAGTAATAGCTTCAAAGCTACCGATCGGAGCAAACTACTTGTTGCTGATAGTCGTAATAGTGGCATTCCTCTTTGGAGACAGAATAAAAGGACTGAAGGAGGCATTCAGCAAGCTCTACGCTTGAAAGTCCTCCCCCTCTTTTTTCTTTTTCTATCATAATCGGGTTTCTCTTGTCTCCTCTAACACCTTCCTAATTTCTCTTATCGATCTAACAGGATCTTTTTTGGAGAAAATAGCTGATCCCATTATCAGGAGATTTGCCCCAGATCTCACCACCTGAGGTATAGTTTCCTTCCTTAAACCTCCATCTACACCTATGTCAAATGAAATGCCCTCTCTTTCGAGAAGATGTGCTGCATTAGAGATCTTCTCAGGAATTGTCTCAAGAAACTCAGAATCTTCCCACTCCAAGTAGCAAGAGTCGCTATTTGAAAGAAGAAGAAGGGAATCAACCCACTTTAGCGCCAAAGATATTGAAGACACCGATGTGGAAGGCAGAAGAGCTATGCCAGCTTCTTTTCTTAAAGACTTAATCCTCCTTAGAACCCTCACCAGATTTACTTGAGACTCTGGATGAACGTAAACCCTATCTGCTCCAGCTTTAACGTAATATTCAACGAAACGGGATGGTTTCTCTACCATCAAGTGTACGGATATGGGGAGCTGCGTCGCTCCTCTAACTGTCTTCACAAATGAGGGCCCAAAACCCAGATCAGAAGCAAAATGTCCATCTGACACATCGCTGTGAACTCCATCCGCTGGCGCCTCTTCTAGTAACTTTAGGTCCCTGTTGAGGTTCAACAGATC
>QMVZ01000191.1 GCA_003661365.1 Thermoproteota archaeon
GTCTATGGGGACAACAGGAATAATCCTTTACGACATGCCGGTATTCACCATGGGTTACAGAGGTTACACCGGCTACATGGTTGCCCCCTACTTTAGACCAAATCCATGGACGGCTCCCAGCGTTACAGGGTTGGTGAAGTACAAGGACTCCTTGGACGTAAGCGTAAAGGACATAGTGAAGGCAAAACTAATTGGATGGCTCCCTACTTTTGCAATAAGCGCTCTGGTGACAATTGCCTTATGGAGATACCTCGGTTTTGGAAACGAGCAGATGCCTGCGGCAGGGTTGCTTCAGAGCAGTATCTACGTCAGAATGTTGGCTACTGGCGATGTAAGAGGTACAGTTGATCCGAGCTTATTCGTAGCCGGAGGCATAATTGGAGCTATTTTGGAAGTAGCAACTCCTCTTTCAATGACCGGTCTTGCAATGGGCATGATACTACCTCCGAATTACATAATTCCAATAGCCTTGGGAGGCTTTGCAAGGTTAATAACTGATAGAAAGCTTGGGAAGAAGTGGTACAAGGAAAGAGGAATGCTTATTGCGACGGGGATTTTGACTAGTTCCATACTAAGCCAAGTCATAATGACGATTTTGATGACTTTTTAATGAACACAAAAAGAGGGAAAAAAGAATTCTTTTATGATACTAGTGAATGCTTTAATTTAGATTTATCAATCTTCCAATTGGAAGACATTTTAAGGAGAAGCTTTAGCTTACTTCTAGAGTTTGCTGCTGCGGATTCTCTGATTAGTGAGTGTTACTCGATTGGAACCAAGAATGCCCTTGGGTATCCCTCATCAAATGAGATCTCTAGGATCATTACCCCAGTATCAGGAACAACGCCGTAGAAGATAACGCTTCCTCCTCTTGGCTTTATCTTGAAGTGAGTATTTGCTAAATGGACGACTCGCCTAGGAATCCTCTGATCCTCTTTTACGACCACGAAGCAGAATGCGTTATTGGTCTTTACCCAAGAACCGACGTGATACATGAATTCAAAAGCTCCATCGGGACCCAGCTCATTTTTCCAATGTGTCAAGTCCGATTACTATGTAGAGTGTTCCATCCATAGATTTTGCTATTAAACTGGTGCAGTAGTTGATGAACTGATTAGCAGCCTCTTCGGGATCCTTCATATAAAGTAGAACTATGTATTTTTCCTCCCAATCTCTCCGCGGTATGCTAGATGTGCTCAACTTACGAGATAATCTGTTTTTCCTATGATTTAAACATTTGGTTGATTTTCTAGATTTGTTGATGCTGTAAGTGATGGACAAGCATGGTGTAGCGTTTATTTCTTGGTTCTTACGTCTACAATAAGAAGTTTCTTCAGATCTCCTTCGGCTACCAACCAGTCACCAAATATAAAGCACCTGTACCCATATCTAATCAACATCTCCGCTATAAAGTCCATAGCTGCTATATTCCTAGTTTCTTCCCCTGTTCCTCTAGGAACTTCAAAGTTTACCTATCTTTCCCTACAGAGCCTGCTCTTTTAATTTCCCTTAAAACTACTAGAGAAGAGAATAAACACAGCTTGCTAGCCAAGTTATCAGGAAGCCTCAGCAAGGATCTCTCTTATTGCGTTGAGGGTGGCTTCAATATCCTCTGAATCTATCCCGTAATGAGTGACTGCTCTGAAGCGTCTCGCTCCAACCATCAAAATCTTCACTCCCTTTTCATTCAATCCCTTTAAGAAATCTGAGGGTTTTATCGATGCATCTGGAGCTAGATCGAAGTAAAGGATGTTCGTCTTCACTCTTTTGACGTCTATTAAAAGCTCGGGAATCCTAGAAATCCCTTCAGCAAGCCTTTTTGCATTCTCATGGTCTTCAGCCAACCTATCTATCATCTCTTCCAGCGCTACAATACCCGCTGCAGCTATGATACCTGCCTGGCGCATTCCTCCTCCGACTAGTTTCCTCATCCTCCTAGCTCTGTGAATGAACTCCGCACTTCCGCAGATAATTGAGCCAATGGGGGCAGACAATCCCTTGGATAGGCAGAAAGTTACCGAGTTAGCTCCCTTAACAAGCTTTCTTACGTCACATCTTAGGGCTACTGCAGCATTAAAGATGCGCGCTCCATCTATGTGAAACTTCAGCCCATACTTTTTTGCAAGTCCTTCAACCGTTTGAGTGTATTTTGGAGTTAGGGGCGCACCATAACACCTGTTATGTGTGTTTTCCAAGCAGATTAGGCGAGTTGGAGCCAGATGCACATTGTCTTCCTTATGAATTGCTGACTCTATGTCCTCTAACAAGATAGTCCCATCGAGCTGATTAGGTACTTGATGGGAGTGTATTCCGCCCAAAGCAGACATGCCTCCAGCCTCATAAAGGAATATGTGAGAGAGGTTGCCTACTATCGCCTCATCTCCCCTGTTGCAGTGGGCTAGTAGAGATACCAGGTTTCCCATTGTCCCGCTGACGACAAGCAACCCTTCTTCCATTCCCATCTTCTCAGCTGCCATTTCCTCAAGTTGCCTTACAGTTGGATCCTCCCAAAAAAACGTCGTCTCCTAACTTGGCCTCCATAATGGCTTTTAGCATGGAGGGAGTGGGAAGGGTTACGGTGTCACTCCTCAAATCTATTGTCTTAGCCATTAGGCCGATAAGGTTTCCCATTCCCAATAAAGTTAAGTCAGCTTTGCGTAAATCTGAGGAGAATTTGACATAGATAAAGCAGTTCAAGGCCTCAAGGAGTTCTCATCGTTTTTTGAGCTAAAATGTCTACAAATACAACCACTGAGAGAGAACTCCGCGCTTAAAACTTGACAAAGGTATAAGTGGCCCAAAATTGATTTTTCAGCTTGCCTAAAGAGGCTAGGTTCCGTGACAGTGTAAAATATTTTTACTTCAGAAAAACAATAGCTGAACGTTTATTTAGTTCATTCAATGACTTTTTAATGATAGAAATGAGTGGAGCCTCGAAGGCTGCCCTTTTAGTAACGATATTGATTATCTCTACACTGCTCGCTCTCCTCTTTCTGACCCCTTCATCCGCTTGGATTTCGGGGTCTCTTGAGAGGCTCGATCTAGTTGGATCCCGTACTTCATTAGAGATAGTGGCTGTTACAGGTTTAGGAACCGACAGTCTTTATGTTTACGTGAGAAATCTTGGTCCTGGGAGCTTATCTTTGGGTTCTTCAGCAAAACAAAGGGATCCAACCCTTTGGCAGGTCTTTATAGGTGAAAAGCAGTTTAAAGTAATGGAAGTTCAAGAATTAGAGAAAGAAGACAATGTATTGGATGTAGATGAATTACTACGTCTTAATCTTGAGGGACGGGAGATCTCCGGCTCTAAGATAAGAGTCAAGGTTTATGGCCCTGGGGCTACTGTGGCGGAGTTTCTCATTAACAAGCCCTAGTTTAGAGACAGTACAAAATAAAGCAAATGCAC
>QMVZ01000192.1 GCA_003661365.1 Thermoproteota archaeon
ACACTACAATGCCGACAAGTCCCTTCTAGTTGCAGGTGAAACAGAGGTTAGGTTCGGCGGTGGAATAGTTAAGAAGCCAATGCTGTTGGTTTTTGGAGATAGGGCTACAACTGAGTATCAAGGGGTTGAGATCCCTGTCGGTGAGATTGCGATTAGAGCTGCTAAGAAGTGGATAAAGGAGAACCTAAGGTTTGTGGACCCTGATGAGCACGTTAAGTACCAAGTTGAGTTAAAGCCTGGGTCTGCCGAACTTACGGATATTTTCAAAAGAGGAGAAACGGTCTTGGGGGCAAACGATACATCAGCAGCTGTAGGTTATGCTCCACTCTCACAGACCGAAAGGGCAGTGCTTCAGATCGAGAAATTCCTAAACTCAAAGGAATTCAAGAAAAGCTATCCAGAGACGGGTGAAGACGTAAAGGTCATGGGATTGAGGGTGAAGGACAGGCTCGACATTACTTTAGCAATGGCTTTCGTCGACAGGTACATAGAAAGCGAGCAGCAATACTTCAGGAGGAAAGAGGAGGTTCAGGAAGAGATTTACCAGTTCTTGAAAGGGAACTTTGACTTCAACGAAATAGCGATAGAGTTCAACACCCTAGATGTTAGAGGAAGAGGCGTTGGAGGCCTATACCTGACAGTCCTAGGGACGAGTGCTGAGAGCGGAGACTCAGGCCAAGTTGGCAGGGGAAATAGAGTTAACGGGATAATTCCGCTTAATAGGCCAGTAAGTTCCGAAGCTGCTGCTGGAAAGAACCCTGTAAGCCATGTTGGCAAGATATACAATATCCTAACCCATAGGATCGCTGAAAGGATATACCAGGAGGTTCCAGGGCTTGATGAGGTCTACGTCTGGCTGCTAAGCAAGATAGGCCAGAGGATAGATGAGCCAGCGATGACGGCAGCAGAACTTGTTATGAAGGAGGGACAAAGCCTGGTTGATGTGAAGGGACAGGTTGAGGAGATAATTAACTCAGAACTTGACAGGATCCTAGAGTTCTGTGATAAGCTTGCGAAAGGGGAGATCCCCTTATACTAAGAATCCTGCCCTTTTGTTTAGTTCCCTTGTAATATCAGCCAGCCTTTGATCGAAGGGGATTGAGCTTAGCCTTTCTAAACTTATTGGAGTTAAAGAAATTGCCCCTTCCATTATTGCCGATACATCTGACCCCTGCTCACCTTGGTAAAGTTCCATATCCCAAGAGATCCACGCATATCTGTTTGGAGAGATTTCCTCAAATACATCAGGATATGAGCTCTTTGCAAGTCTAGTCAGCTTTATTGGGCCTTTGAACTTGATAGGGAAATTTAGGGAAAAGAGATCTGTTTCATGAGGAAATCCTTTGCTCAACAGGATTCCAACGAGCTCGCTCAAGATCTTTCCTGTCCTTTCCAGATAAATTGAGGGCTCTTCAAAAGATAGAGCACAGTAAGAAGCACATACTGACTTAATTCCGTGAATCGATGCCTCTAAAGCCGCTCCAACGGTTCCTGAGCTGAAGAAATCGTCAAGACCAAGGTTTGGCCCTATGTTGATTCCTGAGACAACGATATCCGGCTTCCTCCTCATAAGTTTGAAGAGGCCGACAAGAATGCAATCTGCAGGCGTCCCTGAAATGGTGTATGCGAGCATATCTCCTATCTTCTGCTCCCTAACCCTTAGCTCTTTGCCTACGCTGATGCTCTTCCCGGCACCGCTCATATGTCGCTCTGGAGCAATGACAACAACTTCTCCAAGCTCCTTAAGGTGATTCCATGCGGTTAAAAGGCCAGCAGATCTTACTCCATCATCGTTTATTAGTAGAATTAGGTTTTCCATCTTATTTCTCCCAAAGACCAGACAGCAATTCTTTAGATCTTTTTAGTATTTATCCATGTGCGCTTAACATCCCAGCTGAAACTTCCAATGCACTTCTCAAGAAGATTTAAACGAGATCTTCTCCCTACATAGGAGATGAAAAACTCGAAAGTCATGCTTTCTAAGAAGGGAGAGGTTAAGCTAGAGGATCTCCTGAGTGTGCTAAGATCGTCAGAAGAATTGAGAAAATGCGGTGCAATAGTGGTATTCATTGGAATCGTTAGAGGAATCGGGAAGGATGGATCCAAAGTTAAGCTTCTTTCATACGAGGCATATGAGGAGGGCGCAATAAGGTCCCTTAGCAAAATAAGGGAGCAAGTCCTGAAGGAGGTAAAGGGAGTGCGTGAGATAATTGTAAATCATGTGATAGATGATCTTAAGGTAGGAGATGACACGCTTCACGTTCTAGTAGCTGCAGAGCATAGAAAAGAGGCATTTGAAGCCGCAAAACTTGTTATAGACAGGTTAAAGCAGGAAACTCCAATATGGAAGAAGGAAATCACCGAAAAAGGATCCTACTGGATAAGGGAAGAGAGGTTTACGAGATCTTAGTCATTGTAAGGAAAAACCTGCCCCATTGATATTGTCGACTAAATTCTTTCAAACACGAATTCGCAATATGGATCCCCCTTTGCAATGCATTTCGTTTCCTCACACGAGAAACTAGCTCCAAAAGCTTCGCTAAGGACTCCAGCAATGTATCCAGCCATGAAATCGCAAACAGGCCTATCGGATGGACCATATTCCTCAACTATGAAAGATTGCTCTATCCTAATGTATCCCCTTTGTCTGTCCGAATCAACATTTATTTCCTTTACCTTAAACCAACCTATTCCTTTCGAAGAATAAAACTCGCTCCATTGCTTCAGAAAGTCCATGTCCTTACTACCCCACTCTCTAATCAAGATCTTAGCTGCTTCGCTCCCCGCTCGAATTCCAGAGTCATAGAGTATTGCGGGGGCTTGCTCTCCAAAAAAATCCTCAATCCCTCTCTGTATGCTAACAAAGAACCGGGCACTAATGATTATAACTCTAACCCCCTGTTCGAACATCGTTATACGCGCACCCTTAGGGGCGCGCTTGATGTCAAATTTCCCACCCATATTGTTATCCTTTATTTTGCACAAATTATTAATTTAAGTTTATGTTCTTTAACTTTTGACTAAATTCAATCAATACTTGAACCAACTGGTTTTCCACATTGAGGCGATAAGCACGGACCTTCTTTCCTATTCTGATCTCCTCTACTAAGCCTCTTTCCACAAGAAGGGGCATTACCCTTGAAATACTTCCTGGATTTTTGTTTACCCTTCTTGCAATTTCTCGCAAGTTCATAAGCTCTCGTGGATTGTCTAGGAAGAGATCGAGTACCAGAAGAAATATTGAGGGTCCAAACAACTTGTTAAGCAAATATACCACTCTTTTCGCGCATTTCTAGTACGATTATATATAAATGTAACGTAAGTTTCTTTTATTTTTTATCGTTGTGAAAAAGAAAATGGTTTTTCTTATTAAAAAAGGATAAAAAAAGTAAAAATGAGACTAAAT
>QMVZ01000193.1 GCA_003661365.1 Thermoproteota archaeon
GATGCCCAAATCCTTGCAAGGCATGCAAAAAAGGTGGTTTTAATCCACAGACGGAACTGGTTTAGAGCCGATCTCGTGGATGTGGAGAGGGTAAAGAAAACAGTGAACATAGAGATAAAGACACCTTACATCGTTAAAGAGATAACAGGAAGATCGAAAGTCGAAAAACTAATTTTGGAAAGGACAGAAGAAAAGGAAGGAATGGTCTTGGGGACTGGAGACTTTAGTGAGTTAAGGGTAGATGGCATATTCATCGACATAGGTCTTGAACCCAACTCTGAGCTGGCGAAATCGATAGGAGTAGAGTTGGACGAAAGGGGCTACTTAATAGTGGACGATGAGATGAGAACCAACGTTCCAGGCATCTTTGGAGCGGGAGATGTCACAAATAAGGGTTCCAAATTCAGACAGGCAATACTAGCCGCAGCTCAGGGAGCAATGGCTGCTTATTCTGCATATAACTACATTAGGAAAAAGTTCTAGTCTTAACCAGTTAATAATCCTGTCTAATCCCCTAATGATTTGTCCAGACACTTTCTGCACTCCCGCTATCCCTTAGACTTCTCTAGTTAGCTCTTCTAACCATTTTGTCTGCCTATAACTGTAAATCTAATTTCAAAAATGATAGAAAGCTTTCATTCATTCTATTATGGCATCGTTCAGGTCTAGGGACCGCCAAATTATCCTATATCCAGCGGCCTGGATTAAAGGGATGTGAAACTCCTCCTTAAACCCTGCTTCTAACATCAACCTTGAGATTTCAGGGAATAATCTTGTATTAGAGCTCTCGACGACTTCTCTCACCCTGTCTAGGATCTCCTTCTTTATCATCACATCCCCAGCTATGACATAGCCCTGGACAACCCCTTTCTTTAACAAGTTTAGTAGTTGATCCTTTGTCACCCCAATTCTCCTGGAGAGTTTTCCTATGTCAACACAACTATCCAATTCAACTTTCACTAATCTTTCCATTACCTCCTTATCAACCTCTTTCCTTGATCTCTTTTCTATCTCCGAAAGAAACCTGGCAAAAGAACTGAAATCCATTTTCCCTTCATAGTAGAAGACGGGGTGCAGTAGCCTGTCAAAACTGGAGCAGGCTAGTTTTCTATTAACAACTAAGACTAACCTTTCCTTAACTTGACTAATCTTTTCAAGCTTCTTCAGAAGATAGTTTGAGGTCCAAAAACCTACTACTTCAACATAAATAGAGATGGGACCTTTTTTAAGCCTAAAATCCGGAAAGAACAAGCTCTTTCCAGCTAAAAGAGCTTCTGGCTCTCTCTCGACTTTCCAGTTTAGGGCTGAAGCCATCTTTGAGAGATCTCTCTCAACTTCACTGTCAAATCTCTCTCTAGCCAATTCAACCCTTGGGAAGAGGTCCTTATCTTTGCTACTAAGCTTTAGCCTCAAGACCCTCTTTTCCTTACCTTCTGCCCTTCTAACTACGGACGCTTCTATCTCCCAATGGCTTAACGATATGATGGAAGGAACTAGCTTAGCAAGAGACGTCCCATATCTTGTTGTCATCTTCATAACCGACGCAGGACCATCTATCCTTAAAATTAGAGCGCCATCCCTCTTTTCAGCTTGGTACATGAGCTTTCTGAACTTCACCTCTCTAAGTACCTTCCTTACTTCCCTTCCCGGAGCCCTAGTCGTAAGCACAAGGTTTAGTGCTCTGAACAAAGCTGTTTGAAGTAAAGACTGGTTGTACACTCTCAATAGCTCCTCTTCTTCAATGTTTTCAAAGCTTATCAGCTCCAAGTTCTCCTCCAAATCAGCCCAGAGCGCTTCCTCCAACTCATCTCTCGATATTCCTAGGTCCCAAGCTGCTTTGTTTAACACGGAATTCCTTTCCTCCTGAACTGCTGTAAAACCCCCAAATTCTAAGTTGCACCATTCAAAGACCTTTTTCCTCGCCCTTTTAGGTTGTACTAGGGTGTCTGGTCTTGAAAATTCACATCTTCTCTCTAAGATCGTTGATAATCCTCTAACCAGCTTGTAATCAATCCCTATAGACTCGTAGTATTCTTCGAGGTCCTCAAAAGCACTAGATAACTCCCAGAGCTTCTTTCCAACATGACTTTGATAGGTATCAATCAAGTCTTTTGCAAGTTCCAGTTCAACAGGTCTTCCCCTAACAAACAAAATTATGAGCCTACCCTTCCAAGATCTGGCCCTCAAGAGAGGAGAAGGTAGCACAAGATCACCCTCTTAAAGCCCTCCTTCTCCTGTACGAGGCGCTAACCTCTATCGTTCCTGAAGAAATGACTTCGTAAAGTATGGCCCTTTTCTCCTTCTTCCTAAGTATCCTTCCTAGCCTTTGAACGAATTCTCTTCTGCTCCCACTTCCTCCTAGGACGACCGCGATTCTTGCATCTGGAACATCAAGTCCCTCATCTAACACCTTTGACGTAACAACCTTGGTGTATCTCCCGGTCCTAAAGCCTTCTAGAATATCTTCTCTCTCTGATGGGCTTGTCCTGTGGGTTAGAACCGGAATAAGGAACTTCTTACCGATGAGGTGAGCCATTTCATTATATTCGGTGAATATCAGGACTTTGTCCTTTCTATGAGCCTTCAAGATCTCTTCCAAAGCATCTAGCTTAGATGCAGAGTTTATTGCTATCTTTCTGGCCTTGTTCCTGGCTATTAAGGCCTTTCTGGCCTCTTCATTTATCCCGCTCCTCATAACTAACTTCTTGAAGTCTTCAAGCCTCTCAAGCCTTATTCCGGCCTTTGCCAAGCTCTTCCTGTACTCAGACATTAGCTTTTCGTACGCCTCTCTCTCCTCCTGTTTTAACTTGACAGGGATCTTCACAACTTCAAAGTGTGCTAATTGCTTTCCAGCAAGCTCTATTGGCTTCATCTTGTACACGACCCCTCCTATAAGAGAAAGCAGCCTTACATGTGCTCCATCTTCCCTTTCAAAAGTTGCTGTCAAGCCCATTCTATGTTCAGAAGCCAACATTTCACCTATCTGGGAATATCCCTCAGCCGCAAGATGATGACATTCGTCAAAGATAACGAAGGGAAACCTATTTCCTAATTCTTCTGCCCTTAGGTATGCCGAATCGTATGTGGATACTGTAATTCCCATTATTTCCTTCTTGCCTCCACCAAGGATCCCAATATCTACTCCAAAATAATCCCCTAACCTCCTAACCCATTGATCTAGCAGAGGTAGAGTGGGAACAACTATAAGAGTAGGTTCTTGAAGTCTTTCCATTGCTTTCATGGCTATAATGGTCTTTCCTGAGCCAGGAGGCAGAACTATTACTCCTCTTAAGCCTGAGGCAAACCAGAACTTCAAAGCCTCTTGTTGAAATGGGTGAAGTTTTATCTCCATTTTCCTCGAGATTTGCTCCAAAAGAAGAGGATTCATCACCCTA
>QMVZ01000194.1 GCA_003661365.1 Thermoproteota archaeon
AGAGGGGCATCACAGATGGCACAATAGCTGACTCCTTTCCCTAGGAGCTCATCTTCTCCAGGAACTCCTAACTTCCTCCTTTTCTCTCCTGTTGCAATTATCACGCACTTAGCTTTTATTTCCATGCCTTTTGTGGATATAGAGAAAAGATCTTCTGCCTTCCTTATCTTCTCAACAACTCCCAACAAAGCATCGATCCCATAACTCTTTGCGTGTTCAAAGAGCTTCATAGAAAGCTCAGTTCCAGAGACCTTCTGAAATCCTGGATAGTTATCTACTTCCCAGGCATCTGCTATCATTCCACCCAGCTTCTCGTAGATTATTAGGGTGTTCAGAAGAAATCGACCGGCATATAGACCTGCTGAACAGCCTGCCGGACCAGCTCCAATAATTACAAGATCGTATTCCCCTTTAATCTCTCCTTCCTTACTCTCAGGTGCTAGCTGTATTGGAACGCTGAAGGACATAATGATCTAGCTTATTGAGACTTTCCAAATTAATTAACTAAACGATCTCAGACTTTTTACCATGTAACTAGCGTCACTAATACCATTCTTCTCGATAAGAATACCTTCTCATAACCTTTTCCCCGTACCAATAGCCGAACGCTATTCCAAACAGGAGACCTCCAAGATGTGCTAGAATGTTTACACCCACCAAGCTATTTATCATTAGGATTAAAAAAGCATAAATCAGGGTGCTGGAGAGTTTAGAGCCGCTATATGCTCTCTCTACCATTATATTCGCCCCAAATATTCCGAAAATAGCACCGCTCGCCCCAGCACTTACTGTATACAGGGGTAGGGCAAGTCCCATTATATTGCCAGTGATGCCGCTAAACAAGTACACCGCCAGAAAGAGCTTTTTACCGAAGAGAAATTCAGATCTACGTCCAAGTATGTAGAGCCAGAACATGTTAAGCAACAAATGTGGGAGATTCACATGGACGAACATTGAAGTCAAAATTTGCCACCACCATCCGTAGCGGCGAACCATTAGGTTAAACTGGCCGAAGGTTCCAAGTACATCCATTGAGAGGGAGAGAAAACTCCCTCCCATCACAGCTAAAATTAGGTACACCGCAAGATTCAGTGCAATGAGGACATATGTTGGCCTTATCTCGTATGTTCTTTCCTTTTCAACGTATGCCCACATGCTCTTGCTACCTCCTCCGATGTCTTGAGAATTGCTTTTAATAGCAAGGTGTTTGGATGGTAAACCCATTATAAATTATCGCCGTTAAGAACATGAATTAGAAAATGGCGTTCTTTTCGATTGAAATAAAAAACGACCCCAAAGCATATGCAAATAATGACCTGATAATGAGCCAGGTAACGGGAGAATGTCAATGACTACCGATCTGAGAAAGATTTTCGATGAGATAGCTGAAGAGTACGCTGTAACTCGAGTCAGACCATGGGAAGAGGCTTTTCTCTTTCAAGAAGGACCAGTCCTTGATCTTGGCTCCGGTCCAGGCCGTCACTCCAAGGTCATAGCTGAAAAGGGCATCAGAGTAGTCGCTGCCGACATCTCCAGAAGGATGCTTGAACTCTTGCTTGATAGGACCAAAAACCTTTCTTACCTTGTGGACGTGGTGGTCTGTGACATGTCCAGCCTCCCATTCAGAGATAGAGCTTTCAAAGGGATCCTATTCTTAGCTGCGATCCATCACATTCAAGGAGAGGAAAGAAGGTTAAATGTCCTGAGAGAAGTGAGGAGAGTGTTAAAGGACGGAGGTTTGCTTGTTATAAGCGCTTGGGCCCTTTATCAGAGGAGATTCCTCAAGAAAATACCGAAAATGCTATTTGATCGCATAGTTGGAAGGGTTAATGAATTTGGAGATACTTACGTGTCTTGGAAATCCAGAAAGGGCACTTTCATGAGGTTTTATCACCTTTTTACTAGGAATGAGTTGCTAAGTCTGGTCAAGAGGGCAGGTTTCAAGGTGGAGAGAGTTTATGGAAAGAGCTTTAAGTCAAGGTTCCTATCTGAAAATCACTTGGTAGTGGCAAGAAGGATCTGAAATGGGAAGAAGGTCTAGAGTTGCTTCGGGCGTTGCTGTAGTGGCTGTCATGGCTAAGCCGCATCCATGCCCTCACGGAAGGTGCATTTACTGTCCCGGAGGTGGAGAGCTTCCTCAAAGTTATGTTGATGCCTCTCCAGTTGTAGTTAGGGCGGAAAAGGTCAACTACGATCCGTACAAGCAGGTTCAGATGAGGCTTAAGCAGATAGAGGAGATGGGCTTCAAGCCATCTAAGGTTGAGCTGATAATAATGGGAGGAACCTTCACCGCAACTCCTTTAGACTACCAGGAGTGGTTCATCAAGTCCTGCTTCGATGCTATGAACGATTATCCGGATGGAAGCAATGGCAACAGGAGTTCTTGCTTGGAAGAAGCTCATTCAAGGAATGAAAATGCAGAAGCTAGGTGCGTAGCTCTTACAATCGAGACAAGGCCTGACTGGGCTAAAGAGAAACAAATCGACAACATGCTTCGTTTCGGGGCTACCAGGGTTGAGATAGGGGTGCAGTCAATTTACGAGGATGTTCTCAGAATTATAGAAAGGGGTCACAATATAGAGGACGTTATTGAGGCTACAAGACTTCTAAAAGACGCTGGTTTCAAGGTTTGCTATCATCTAATGCCCGGACTTCCTGGTAGCGACTACAATAGGGACTTGGAGATGTTCAAAAGGGTCTTCAAGGAGAGCCATTTCATGCCAGACATGCTGAAGATCTATCCAACTCTAGTTATTGAGGGAACTAAGCTGTATGAGATGTGGTTGAGAGGCGAATATAAGCCATTAGAGGAGGATGAAGCCATAGAGCTCCTTGTTGAAGCCTACCAACATATCCCAAGGTGGGTAAGGATTCAGCACGTTCAGAGGGACATACCAGCTTCCTATATCAAGGCTGGAGTGAGGAGGAGGAACTTAAGGCAGATTGTAGAGATGGAAATCGAGAGAAGAGGGTTGAAGAACCCTGATATAAGGTACAGAGAAGTGGGTCATGCTGCTTCCAGAAGAATAAAGCCTAACTACGATGTAGTCAGGATACTAAGAACGGATTATGAAGCGAGCGAGGGCATAGAAATCTTCTTATCAGCTGAGGATGTGGAAAACGACGTTTTGATAGGAGTTCTGAGGCTAAGGATGCCCTCGGAAAAAGCCCACAGATGGGAAGTAGACTCCTCAACAGCCATGGTAAGAGAACTTCACGTATATGGTCTCCAGGTTCCAGTAGGAGAGAAACCAGGAGAGGAGGCTCAGCATAGGGGGTTTGGAAAGGCATTGCTTGCAGAGGCAGAGAGGATAGCTTTAGAGGAATTTGACAAGAAAAAGGTTTTGGTGATCTCAGGAGTTGGGGCAAGGGAGTACTTTAGAAAAAG
>QMVZ01000195.1 GCA_003661365.1 Thermoproteota archaeon
AGATTATAGGGAGCATAAGGGAGAAGTTTGGAGAAATCCTGATAATAGCTTTCATAGACTGGGCTTCTACCACCGAGACGCCTTTAGGCCAGTTCAGCCAGGTTCTGAGTAAGGAGGAGCAGAGAGAGTTCCTGATGGCTGCCGATTCCTTCTTCCACAATAGAGGGATCGTCTTCGCATACCCCTTGCACGGGGGTTGGATGGGAAACGACGCTGAGATACTTTCCTTTGGGATAAGGAGAACTTACGACGCTTTAGCTCCTGAGTTTCAGACCTATGAAACAATAAGGGAGCTGGCTCGAAACAAGAAACGTGGAAGCTGAAGTCTAGTCTTTTACTGAACCATAATCTGTTTTCACGATTGCAAATTATCAGGAAGCTGGTTTTGTTACTAAGATTTTATAATCAAGTTCCTCAGGAATATATTCCTGAGGAATATGTTCATAAATAGGTGCAATGAACTCTCCTTCCTAGAGAAAAGGTGGAAAGGGGGAAGGGCAGAGCTGATAATTTTGTACGGGAGGAGGAGGGTTGGCAAGACTTACCTGATCAGGAGGTTCATGAAGGGAAAGAAGGGCGTTTACCTCTTCGTCTCAAAGTTAGGTCAGCCCTTGCTGGATGAGTTCTCCAACTCCATCATGGAACAGCTTGGCCTGAGCTTCAGACCATCGATCAGAACCTTTAGGGATCTCTTCCTCCTGCTAGAGAAGTTGACCTCAGATGAGAGGCTCTTGGTGGCGATCGACGAGTTCCAAAGGATGGCAGAAGCAGAGCCCTCCTCCCTCATGGAGCTTCAGAGGTGTTGGGACGAGTTTCTATCGAAGAGCAGGATAATGCTCGTGCTAATGGGCTCTGCGGTGGGAGTAATTGAGAGGTTGGGACTTAGCCAAGCCTCCCCAATTTTCGGAAGGAGAACTGGGCAGATAAAGCTCAAACCATTTGACTTCTCCTGCTCGAAGGAGTTCTTCAGAAGATACAAGCCCGAGGACAAGGTAAGGGCTTACTCCGTTTTTGGGGGAGTTCCTGCCTATCTATCGATGGTCGATGACAGCAAAAGCCTGATGGAAAACATCTCCTCCCTTATCTTGGATAACAAGGGGCCTCTTTACGAGGAGCCCTACTTCTTGCTCTCCCAGGAGACCAGGGAACCCATCCGGTACATGTCCATATTGGAGGCGATGAGCCAGGGCGCCACTAAGCTAGGAGAGATCGCTTCAAAGGCTGGAATGAGTTCGAGCGACCTGCCTAGGTACCTAAAGGTGTTGGAAGCTGACCTGGACCTGGTGGAGAGGAGGTATCCCCTTACTGAGAGGAGGCGGGGGAGGACGAGGTACCACCTGAAGGATAACTTCATAAGGTTTTGGTTCAAGTTCGTCAGGCCTCATCTCACTCTGCTTGAGATGGGGGAGAAGGGGAGGGTTTTGGAGGTCGTCAGAATGCAGATTGACGAGCACGCCTCCTTAGCGTTTGAGGATGTCGCAATGGAGCACTTCTCAAGGGAAGTCGTTAGACTTGGAGCTTCTCGCGTTGGGAGGTGGTGGAGCAGGGACGTAGAACTCGACGGGATAGCTATAGACGAGGTTAGAGGAAGAGCCTACTTCATGGAGGCCAAATGGACAAATAAGCCATTGAAAAGAAGCGTTCTAAATGATCTAATCAGGAAAGCAAGCGAGTTTAGGTGGAGAATCGGGAGCCGAGAGGAGTTCTACTTCATCTACTCTAGGTCCGGCTTTGAGTTCGAGGAAGACAACGGGATAAGGCTGGTGGATCTGAATGATCTCATGAAAGAGCTAGGTTGTCCTCCTCCACCAAAATCGTAGCTCCCTTCGGAAGCCGTGCTCTCAAGGCTATTTAACTACAATACCTGGCTTTTGATGAAAATCTGAATCAGAAGAGGTCGTTAAAAAGAAATGATGGCTTTATAGTGATTCTAAATCTCTTACTTTTCTCAGAGAGGTCCTATGCCTCTAATCTCTCTGAACTCTCTGAGGCTATGCATGTAGTAAGAGACCCGCAGTCCTTTGTTGCAACCCTTGATCTCACGGCACTCATGGTACGCTTGGAGGGGGTCGCGTTCCTAACTCAACTGTAAGTGTCATCGTTTGACTGTTTCTTACTATTGTTACGTTAATTGTTTGCCCCGGTACAGTGTGCTCCTCTAGGTAGGTTGCGAGGTCGTCTATGTTTCTGATTCTTGTTCCGTTGATGGCTATTATAATGTCGCCGCCGATTGTTACCCATTTTCCCGCAATTTGGACTTGTTGTGTTCCGCCCTGTAAGCCTGCTCGGTCTGCCGGTCCTCCGCTCACAACCTGGACGATTAGATGACCATATGTGATGTTGATGTTCATTGCCATTGCGATTTCATAAGTCATGTCTATTCCTGCTATGCCTAGCCAAGGATGCTGGGTGTATGAGCCTTCCGTGACTAAAGATTCGATTTCTCGCAGTATTGTGTTAGAGGGAATTGCGAAGCCTAGTCCTTGGGAATTTCTCACGATGGCTGTGGTTATGCCAACAACTTGGCCTTGGTAGTTTAGGAGTGGTCCTCCTGAGTTGCCAGGGTTGATCGGTGCAGTCATTTGGATGACGTTGGCTATTGGATATCCGCTGGTCGTCGGCATTGTTCTTCCTAGCTGACTTACTATGCCTATGGTCATGGACCCTGCTAGTCCAAAGGGGTTGCCGACTGCTATCACGGGGTCACCTACTTTTAGTGTTGATGAACTGACTATTTCAAGAGGATGGTATTCGGTCTGTGGGGCGTCTGTTGAAAGCACTGCGAGATCTGCATATGGATCTGAGCCCAGAACTGTCGCTGCATATCCATTTCCGTTCATGAAGGTTACAGTTATGTTAATTGCATTATTGACTACGTGGTAGTTTGTGAGAATTATCATTTTTCCCGTGAAGTTGTAGACGAATCCTGATCCTTGGACTTGTGTGTAATAGGGACCCCAAGGGCCATAGTGCACTTTTACTCCTCGGATTACGACGACGGAGTCTTTGATTTGCTCGTATAGCTGAGAAAATGAAGCATTTTCTCCTAGGACATAAGTTATATTTTGAAAAGTGGCATTCTGTGTTGATTGAAGATTGGAGACTTGTTCTTGAAGTGTTGACAGTTGATTTTGCAGATCACTGATTCTTTCTGAAATAGTCAAGTAGCCTACTAAATAGCCTAGCAGTCCTGCCGCGAATATGCCAACTATGACGACAGTTGAGATGCGTGTTACTTTTGATTTTTGAGGAAGCTCCAATTATAATCCCTCTTATGTGCTCATTTTTTTAGTTTCCTCCCGCAATGGGGGCACCGTATGTCATCCGGCTGAGTTCGGCCGCCACATCTGGGGCACATGAGCCCTTTC
>QMVZ01000196.1 GCA_003661365.1 Thermoproteota archaeon
TCTGCAGCGAGGCCGTACCCTGATCCTATGTCGACGCCAACCCTCAAAGGTTCATAATCCTTCACTAATTCGACTAGAGGGCTGTAGATTCCCTTGCCGGAGATCTTATAGGCTATTTTGTAAACTAAGGGTGTTTTCGGCATCTTTAGTATTATGGTAACAACCTAATTATTAACGCATATCTTTCCGTCCAAGCACAAAGCACCGAAGACATCTTAAATTTCTTCAAGACTCCTCTCCTTTACTAGAAAGAGGATGTGCGTGCTAATTCTAACACATTTTTAAACGACTAGTAGATGCTTTAAGGCACTTTCTCTTCAATGTAGTAGGTTAAGCAAATCTCATCAAATCTATAATATTTCAGAAACTCACACATTTGGCGGTGAGTTTTGGAGGAATT
Source organism: Thermoproteota archaeon (assembly GCA_003661365.1). Taxonomy (GTDB): domain Archaea; phylum Korarchaeota; class Korarchaeia; order Korarchaeales; family Korarchaeaceae; genus QMVU01. Next base: position 401 of record QMVZ01000196.1, read on the forward strand.
CGATTTAGTGATAGATGGAGGGCTCATAATAGATGGAACTGGTTCTCCTGCCTTTAAGGGGTCTGTTGGTATTAAAGGAGATAGAATTGCAGCGATTAAAAGATTTGACAAACTTAAAGGAGTCGAAATCATAGACGCCACAAACCTCGTGGTAGCTCCGGGTTTCATAGATGCGCATACTCATGCGGACAAAACTCTTCCAATCTTCCCTACTGCCGATAATTACGTCATGCAGGGGATAACAACGACAATTGGAGGTAACTGCGGAAACACTATAGCTCCAATACTCGAATGGTGGCCTCCGAACATGTTTTGGGACTTGGACATTCTCTACGAACTGAGTCCATACAAGTACTACTTCGACGGCATGCTTCCAGCAGACGAAGTCAAGTCGAAGATAAAGGAACGCTACGGCATAGACATTAGGTGGGGGAGCTTTAAGGAGTTCTTGGATTGGTTGGAGGACAAGAAGATATCGGTCAATCACGTCCCTCTCGTAGGGCACAACACGGTAAGGGCAGAGGTCATGGGACCTGATTGGAAGAGAGATCCTAGCGAAAAGGAGCTTGACAAGATGAAGGAACTTGTTAGGGAAGCGATGGAAGCTGGTGCATTTGGTCTTTCCACAGGGCTTGACTACCAGCCAGGCGTCTTCTCCAAGACAGATGAGATAATTGAATTGGTAAAGGTCGTCGAGGAGTACGGTGGCATATACGCAACTCACTGGAGGAGAACTGGGCTCAGAAGGGAAAGGGCCAAGCTCATAACAGAGAAGATAAAGGGGATTATAGAGGCAGTTGAGATAGCGAGGAAAACAGGTGTTAGAGTTCAAATATCTCACATAACACTTGGATATAGCATAATGCCCCTCCCCCCTCCAAACTTAATTGAAGCAGCTGTCGAAGCAACGCTGAAAGTCATAAATGATGCCAGAGCCGAAGGTCTTGAGATAACCTTCGATATAATCCCAAACACCACAGGAGGGACTATGACCTCGTTGCACCTAGTTAATGCTCTCTTGCCTTGGTTGAAGGTGGCTGGTTCCAAGGAGGCTTTGGCTTCCGCACTCAGGATGAAGGACTTCAGGGAGGAAATAAGGTCCATTATAATGGAAGGAAAGTGGTGGGGGTTAAACCCGATAGTCAACCCGTACTGGGCCAGGTTCATAAAAGTAGTTGCCTGTAAAGTTGAGAAATGGGTTGGAAAGACCATTGAGGAGATAGCAAAGCTAGAAGAAATGGATGAATTGGATGCCTTGTTCGAGGTACTCATGAAGGATCCGAATACAAAGGCCAGAAGATTGGGATTGAGGACAGATCACGAGGTGGCAGCTTTCTTAAGACATGAATATTGCATGCCTGGCCTCGATACTTATGCTTTTGACGATAAATGGGAAATGAAAGGCCCTCCCTTCTACCTGCCGCATCCAAACACCTATGGAGGGATGCCAAGGTATTTCAGGAGGTATTACAGGGATATGAAGGTTCTAAGCTTGGTTGAAGCTGTTAGAAGAGCTACGAGCCTTCCAGCTAAGGTCTTTGGCCTTGATGGTAGAGGAGTGCTTAAGCAAGGCGCTTATGCAGATGTTGTGGTTTTCGATCCAAATACAATAAGCGATGTTGAGGATCCGCTGGAACCAAGGAGATATCCTAAGGGAATACATCACGTCATTATAAACGGTAAGATCGTTGTTAAAAATGGAAAGCATACTGGAGAAAGACCTGGGAAGGTATTCAGACTTATCAAGGGTTAAGGGACCATGATCACATCGAACTTAAAAGCAAGTATGAAAATTTCCGAAAAGCAAGGTGATCTCATATGTGCAGAATGGCTGCTATGGTCTCTCCAAACCCTCTAAAGACCAATGTCTTGGTTGGATGGCTTTCTGATCTCGCCCTTCGTAGAAATCAATGCGATGGATGGGGCATCACAGCCTACCAAAAGAAAAATCTCGTGCTTTACTTCAGGGAGTCAACTCCAGTCTGGGAGAGGCCATCAATACATTTTCCAAAGGCAAACGTGGCAGTCGTCCACGTAAGAAAAGCTTCTGAGGGTTCTATCAAATTTTTGAACTCTCACCCTTTTGTTAGAGTATTTGAGGGTAAATGCTGGTCTTTCTGCCACAATGGTAGCGTTAACAAGGACTTGTTACAAAAAGATCTCGATCAAACAGATCCAGTGGGGGAAACGGATAGCGAGATTCTTTTCCTATACATCTTAGATCATCTAAAGGGTCTGAAGGACCTGAATGAAATCTTTGAAGGCTTATCCGAAGTTACGAAGATTCTCATGGAAAGGAAAGAGGAGCTTAAGATGAGCGCAGTGAACTTCCTTTTAACCGATGGTTTCGCCCTCTTTGCCTTTAGAGGGGCCCGCCTGAGGAAGGATTGGTTTACTCTGTACGTTAAAGATTTTGAAATACAGCGTAGAACTGGTGTGTTGAAGTACTCGATATTTTCTTCCGAACCACTACCTCAAGGATCTGAGGACTGGGAAGCCCTAGACAACTGGACACTTGTGGGAAGATGGTTTGATGGAGATAAGTTGGTTAAGAGGGAAATCAAATTCAAAGGCGTTGAGAAATAGCCACCTCTAAAGGCTCAATGAGAGGTGCCGCCAAAATCCTAGTAAACGTTAGATCAACAATTATACAAAACCTAAATCCCTTAGAGAACTTTATTAGATTTCTGGAGCAGGTTCAGAAGGGACTAAAATGTCAGACGAGGAGATAAAGAGGGAGGTAACTGATCTTCTATCCAAGTTAATAAGGATCGATACAACAAACCCTCCTGGAAATGAAACGGCGGCAGCAGAGCTTCTCTATGATTACCTTTCTTCAGAAGGTTATGAACCAGAGATCCTTGAGCATGTTGATGGGAGAGGAAACCTATTAGCAAGTCTTAAAGGAGATGGAAAGACCAGATTCATGCTTCTATCTCATCTGGATGTAGTTCCAGCGGATCCAA
>QMVZ01000197.1 GCA_003661365.1 Thermoproteota archaeon
GACCCGAATCACTTTTACGAGGTCAATGCCCTCACAGGCCTTCATTGTTTCCCGATCGTCCTCATCTACGGCTACGACGATCTCAACTCTGTCTTTGGGATACTTAAGCCTGCTTATAAGGAGCTTCAGAGAATAAGGAAGGATGTGGCTCTCTTCTCTTGCTGCGATCAAGATGGAGAGGCTCGGGAAATTTAATGGGCGCTCTGAACGTTTTTGTTTCTCCGATCTTAACCCTAAGAGAGAGATCAGGCAAGCGTAGGCCAAGAAAATTAGGTTTAGAGCGGTACAAAAGCCGACTAAAACTCGAACAGGGGAGAGCCAACTCCCCATTCTACCTAGACCTCCTGATAAGATCGAAGGTTAACGGTCAAGCTAACCAATGTGATAGAGGCGACAGCCACCATTGATGTGATCAAAGCATCAATTCCAGTGCTTGGAGCTAGGGTGTGAAACATCAGGCGCAACATACCTCTATCTGAAAGGAATTTGAAGAGGAGGTAACCAGTTAGGTAGCCCGCAGGGCCCGAAAGGACGCTTATTAATGCGAAGAGCAATAGGAGCCATATCTTCATTTGAACCTGAGTTAAGCCAAGGGCTCTTAGTAGACTTAGCGTGACTCTCATCTCCTCAAGAACCCATTCAACGCCGTTGTAAACAGCAAGAGAGGATGAAAAAACCACAACCAGTACTAAAGACCAGATCAGGATTTTGGAGGTGCCAACCTCCTTCTCCACAAGGCTCTCAGTGGAACTGATATAGGATAGGGGTTGGGATGCTTTTACGCTTGCTGGATGAAGCAAAGTAGCGAACTTCTCTAACAGGGATTGTCTTGAAGAGCTGGTGGGCACCAGCTCTTCTAGGTCCTCAGGTTTAAAGGCAATAGGATCTACCCTGACCCTGATAAGGGTGACTTGATCCTTCGAGAGGGCCCTCAGCTCTTGACCTAAGGCAAGGGATGCCACCAACTCATCGCTCAGCAGTCCAGGACCCTCTATGATTCCCACCACTTTTAGAGAAATTGTTTTGTTGACGATGAGGCCCTTAATCTGTAAGACGTCCCCTTCTCTGACTCCTAACATTTTTCCCAGCTTGGATCCTACCAAGACCCAATCCTTCTCGCCAGGAAGATCGATCCTCATATCTTCGATAACGGCAAACTCAAAAGGGTAAATGCCCCTAAGAAAAGCAGGACGACCCTCAACCTCAACGGGAGCCAGAACCTCCGGGCTAACTGCCTTTACGCCTTTTACGCTCCTTAGCTTCTCTGCCAAGTTCAGGCTGATGGTGCCTGTTTGAGGTACCTTCGAAGAGCTTGAGAAAAGCACAATTAGCTCACCTCTTGGGTCCCTTAGAGGAACTTCCACAACTTCCAGAGAAGCGGATGTCAGGAAGAAGGTGAAGGAACAGGCGGCTGAACAGGCTATGAGTACGATGATAAGGGGAGTGAAGCTTCTCCACCTAAGGAGCTTGGGTATGTTCAAGCCTTCGACCTCCAGAGCAGGGGCCAAATGCCTCCTGCGAAGACTGCTGATAGAGTCCAGACAAGCAAACGGATTAAATCAGCTAAGTCTAGTAATGGAATAGCATAGGGGCCTTTAAGGGCGTAAGCTGTCAGCCTGAAAATTATTTGAGCTGATGCAAGCCCTATACTCCATCCTAGCAGCCAGCTTAGCGTGCCTAGGATGATCAGCTTGAGCAAGGTTAAGCTGATTACATCCTTCTTAAGGGCCCCCAGCACCCTCAAAGTCGTCAAGACCTCGTTCGTTGACTTGGCGGCCCTCAAGTTTGCTACATATACTGCTGTAAGTGTCAAGACCCAGATGACCCATGACCAAACCTTTACGAGGCTAGAGGTCTCTTCCAAGAAAGCCTTGATGAATGCACCCCAACCACCAAAGTATTCCGGTCTGGCTAGATTCAACATGCTTCTGAATGACATGGCTGCTGATACAAGTGCTACAAGAAATGAAACGGTTAGAACCTGACTTGCAAATAGCTTGCGGTTCCCCAGCGAGATATGTATGGAAAGTAAGCATGGACGAGAAGGCAGGTAGTTGCTCAAACTCAAATACCTCCTTTTGGCTATGGAATTACTAGTCCCATGAAGGTCCAACAATCCTAATTTTGGAAGCTCAGCCCTGTTTGGGGATTTTAGACTTCGAGATAGCTCTCATCCTCCTTTTTCTAGATGCTTTTTGCGATATAAACGCTTCATGAACAGAAATTTCAAAAATCTCTACCTGTCGGCTTCGAAAAACTCGACAATGAATTTTTCAGCGATCTCATGAACAAATTTGGCTTGTTTCAGCGCATTTTCGCCGTCTTTTCTGTCAAAAAGCTCGCTAGGTGGCTTTCCAGCCGCCTCTATCCCATACATGCTTGGACTCCTTTTTTCTGCCAGATCCCTGGATATGGTCGATATCTCTTCCAGGTGTGCTCTCATCCACTCCGGAAACCTAACCGAACATGCCTTCAAGATATCTCCCACATCGTGAACCTTCGGATACTCGACCCCGACAGCCCTTAAGCAAGCCTTCAAGGAGAGCTCAACGCATTCCTGAGAATACCTGACAACCTCGGGATAATCACCCCTATCCAGCGCTGATTTAGCGTCAATCAGCCTCGACTTTGCCCTTCTCAGGTAATCCTTTGCCATTACGTCCGTTCTCAAAGCTCTATTACCTCACCCCTCTCTACTTCTGGTTTAAGCTCCCAGTACCACTTTCCATCAGCCAACAATACCTTCCTGGCCTCAAGCTCCTTCAACCTCTTTCTAAGCTTTTCGAGCTTCTTTTCCATGAACTTCCCTCTGTCGAAGATCAACACACAGCCATCAACCATGTCGAGGTAGAACGGGTGGCTTGTTGAGGCGTCCTCAGGTGTTAGGATGATTGGGTCTATTAAGGGATAGAGCCCCTTCTCCTCCCAAAGCTTCAGTCTCAACTTTTCAATCCCCTTTACCGCCTCGTTGAAGAGCCTGAGCCTATCCGAATATCTTTCAGGAAGGTCCTTTATGACAACTAAAAGGTCAAGGTCGCTCTCCCTCTTCCCCTCTCCCCTCGCTATGGAGCCGAAGAGGACAATTGAAACCAATTTTTCTTGGAAGTTCTCAATTAGCCGGGCTAGTATGAACTCCATTAGCTGGCGGTATTCCTTTTGAGGGATTTTGCTCCTCCACTCGATGCCAGCCCATTCAAGCGCCAGAACCGTCGGATGGATTGCTCTGAAGACCCCTCTAGCAACCCTCTCCAACAACCCTTTCTCACACATCCTATGAAGGAGAAGGCTTAGGTTTGGCTCGCCTATTATTTTCCGCGCTTCATCTATGGTGAATTCCCTAAGCC
>QMVZ01000198.1 GCA_003661365.1 Thermoproteota archaeon
GTAGAGGTTTCAATATTTCGCTTTGTGAGGGAAGTGAATTGAGAAAAGGAAGGCTTGTAATACCAGGGGAGAAGCTCGGCGTTATCGAGGAATTTGTTCCAGGAGAAAATGTGTACGTTAATGGGAGAGGAGCTCTAAGATCTGAGACTCTTGGAGTATTGAAGATATTTAAAAACAGAGTAGACGTGTCTCCTCTTCGCTCTCTGGAAATTCCTCTTAAAGTAGGAGAATTAGTACTAGCCGAAGTTTGGACCAGTGAAACAGCCCGTTTTATAGTTAAGATAGTAGCCAGGTGGAACCCCTTTGTTCTCCTTACAAACCCTATTAGCGGATGGATTATGAAGGAAGAGGAGGAAAACAGACTTATCAGAGTTGGAGATCTCATTTTAGCTAAAGTAAGGTCCACTTTATACAATCAGATAATAGTCACTATAGCAGGAGATAAAAGTTTAGGAGTCATATATGCCAGGTGTCTAAAGTGTTCAGTCCCCCTTAAGAAGCTGGGAAATACATTGGTATGTCCTATTTGTGAATCAATTCACCTAGATAGAAAAATAAGTCCATACTATGGTACAAATCCCTTTATTAAAGGGACGTGAGAAAAATTGCCCAAGAGAACCATAGTCCTAAGTTTAAAAGATCAAGACATAGAGAAGTTTTTAGAATATATAACACAAAGGTTGCGCGGTTCTGATTACTCCTTGACCTATAAGGACGGGAGGATATATCTGACAATTCACGGGAGACCAAGGGAGATAGAAGATCTCATAAGATCTGCAAGGAAAGCTCACGGAGACTTTATGAAAATTCACAAGCCCGTAGCAGGAGTGAGAAGATATCCCAAAGATTGGTTAGTTGAAAGGAGCAGAGGAATATCCTTATCTCTCCTTATTAGGGCTCTATTGGCAAAAGGATACATTGCAGAGATGAAAAACGATGTATTGGTCTCGAATATAGAACCAGAGGAGATCTTGAATATTTTTGGACAACTTAGGGAAATATATTGGCCGATTAGATTCAAAATTAAACAAAGAAAGGTTAGAGAGATACTTACTATAGCATCATTCATCACTAGTGAGCCCATAATGTCGCTCTTATACCAAGCCATGGAAAAAGGCATAATAAGGAGAACAGAAGAGGGGGTATACTTGTTCACCATTAACCCCGAACTTGCTTTAGACAAGTTAATAGGTATAAAAGACTATGACGAAGGGAGCGAGTATGGAAGCTAAACTTAAGATAGAGATCAAGAGAACTAAGCCTAACGAAGCAGAAATTGAGGTCTATGGAGAGACTTACACGATTCTAGTTCCTTTAGCTCGGTCATTACTTTTACTAGACTACGTCGAATTCGCTGGGTTTGACGTTCCGCATCCTTTGGAAGAAAAAGGTATTCTATATGTTAGAGTTAAAGAAGGGGACCCAATAGATGCTGTCTTCGAGGCCATCAACAATCTGAAGAGGGAATACACTGAGCTCAAATCATCTTTATTAGAAGAACTTGGAAAGCTGAAACAAGAGAAATAGGGGTGCAATAAATGCAATTGAGATATGGACGTAGTATCTTAATGAAAATCATAGAACTGGCTTCACTAGCAGCATCTTATTTATTAGGAGTCTATCTTAGGCTGAGACCAGCGCTAATCCATGGAATTTCCTTAACAGCAGACGATCCCCTTCTTCACTACAGGATGACCAAGTACCTATTTGAAACGGGAAGTCTGCCAGCGAGGGACTTCCTTTCATGGCAACCCTGGGGATACATCCCCGGAAAATTTTTGCCTCCTCTTCACTACTACACTGGTGCCTTTCTTTACAAAATCGCACGCTTAATAGCTCCAAATCTCTCCCTTTATGAGTTTACAGTCCTAATTCCTGCCTTCTTCGCTCCTCTTGCAATATTCCCCGTTTACCTCATAGCTAGGGATTTGTGGGGGAAGGAATCTGCGATCTTTTCGGCTTTTGCCCTGTCATCAATAACTGCATACCTGGTTAGATCCCATGCTGGTTTCTACAGGCACGAACAATTCACGATCCCATTCATTTGTCTTTCTTTGATGTTTACAATAAGGTCTATGAGATCAGAGGAAGAGTGGAAGTCCTTAATATACGCAGGGTTGAGTGGACTGGCTCTATTGTATGTAGCAGGCTCTTGGGCGGCCTTTAGGTTCCTTTTTGATGGTTATGCGATTTACTTTCTGATCCTACTTGTTTTAGATAAGGTGAATAGAAAGAGAGAGTATGCCCTACTCATTCCCCCGATATACGTCCTAGTTTCCTCATTGGGCCTCCTCTCGAACTTGACCGCTAAAAAACAATACCTGAGAGTGGATAGCCTCCCAGTTTACGGTGCACTCCTAACAGCCATTGTTTATGAAACCATACCTAGGGTGGGCTTTCTAAGGAGAATTTCAAAGAAGATCAGGGCAAGCTATCTGGCTATAGTGATTTCTGTTGGTGTAATGGCATCAATGCTAATTGCTGGTCTTGCTATTCCGCTTACGGCAAGGCTTATGAGGGTAGTGCTGCCTAGCACTTCGCTGCCAAAGGGAAATGTCGTAGAGACAGTGATGGAACACGCGCCTGGAGCGACCGAAGACGTTCTTAGAAGTCAATTTGGCTTTCTCCTGATTTCATTTATGGCGGGAGTCATTCTCTTAGTAGTAGAGCGCTGGAAACAGGTAGAAGACATGCTCGTTTTGTTCTTCTCCCTGCTCTCTATGTACTTTGCGTTAAGCATAGTCAGACTTCCTCCCTTGGCCTCCCCATTCTTCTGTCTTGTATCTTCCTATCCAGTCCGTTGGATAACGAAATGGACCTCGAAAAAGGTGGAATTTCTCTCGAGGAGGAGGCGGTTTCTTAGAAAAAAGGGGAAGAAACTGAAACCCTCTTACATGATAAGCGAAATTGCACCAGCTATCTTAATGATAAGTTTCCTTGTCATAGGACCTTTAACGCACTCTGTTTATGCCAGTGCTCAGTTCTCAAAGGTTAAGCCTAACTTCATAGAGTTAGATGAGGAATGGATGAACGCTATCCAATGGTTGACTGAAAATGCGGAGCCAGGAGAAACCGTCATGTCTTGGTGGGATTATGGTTATTGGATAATCTTCGCATCTAATGAGAGCTTTAGAGTCCTTGTAGATGGGCTAACGATAAACGGTACGCACATAAGAGAGGTGGCGAAGGCATTCACTGGTACCGAGGAAGAAGCCCTAGATATTGCTATGAGATATGGCGTAAGCTACCTTGTCATCGTTGATGTTGACGTAGGAGGAGAGTATTACGATAGTCTAACTAAGAATAGCTTCGTTAGACCTTTCGATGGATCAGGA
>QMVZ01000199.1 GCA_003661365.1 Thermoproteota archaeon
GGAGTGGATGGTAGGAGGGAAAAGGAGGGTGTGGACAGCGGGGAGTTCAATAGCGTCGATGATGTCAGCAAGTTCGTGCTTAAAGAGGTCCTATCTGAAGAAGAGCAGGAGAGCGTCTACACTCCAGAGGAAGAGGAGGAAATTAAGAAGAGACTGAGGTCGCTGGGCTATCTCTAGGGCATAGATCATCGCTTGGACCTCTGAAGGAAGCGACACATCTCCTTTAAATGCGTCTGTAACATCCAAGTTTTTATTCAATTTCTTTACATTTAGCACAAGAGAGTTCCATCTACCCTCGAATTGTTGATTTAATGGACGTGACGAGGTGATGATTACGAGGAAAATCGCACTGATTCTTGCAGGAGGTCGAGGAACTAGGCTTTGGCCCCTAAGTAGGGAGTTCTACCCCAAACAATTTGCGAAAACGTTTGACAAGAGCTCAACCTTCCAAAACGCCCTTATAAGGGCCGTGGCTACAACTGGAGATCTCTCCAATGTGTACGTCGTTACGAACAAGGATTATCGATTCCACGTTTTAGGGCAGGCCGAGGAAATAGGTTTCAAGCTTAGTGAGGAGAACATCCTAACGGAACCTCTCAAAAGGAACACTGCTCCAGCCATATACTTTGGCATTAAGTGTGCCGTTCCTGAGGGAGAGGACGCGCTCGTAGCAATTCTGCCAGCGGATCACGTAATTCCTGACTTGGCCAAGTATGAGAAAGTCATGGAGACAGGTCTAAGTATTGCGAAGAAGGGCTATTTGGTCACATTCGGGATAAAACCTAAGAAGCCCGAAACAGGCTATGGATACATCAAAACAGGGGAAAAGATATGCGAAAACGCCTATAAGGCTGAGAGGTTCATAGAGAAGCCGGACTTGGAGAGAGCGGAGCGATTCCTAAGGGAAGGGGGTTACTACTGGAACAGCGGAATGTTTGCCTTCAGAGCATGTGTCTTCGAGGAGGAGGTGAAGAAACACCTTCCAGAAGTTTACGATGCCTTCTCCAGTGAAAGCTGGAGAGAAAACCTTGACGAGGTTTACGAGAAGCTTCCAGACATCTCAGTAGACTACGGGGTCATGGAGAAGTCGGAGAAAGTGGCAATAGTTCCTGCAGACCTGGAATGGAGCGATATTGGAAGCTTCGACTCCCTTTACGAGCTTCTAAAAAAGGATCCAGATGGAAATGCGGTCATAGGAAGGTGCTACCTAATAGACTCTAGGAACAACTTGGTCCTAGGTGAGAGGCTGGTTGCCCTTATCGGTATCGAGAACCTTATGGTCCTGGACTCTGGAGATGCCATATTGATTTGCCCAAGGGGGAAGGGCCAAGAAGTTCGAAAACTCTTCAACAAGTTGAAGGAAAACGGTGAGGAGGAAGCAATAGTCCACAAGACCGTTTACAGACCTTGGGGCTCCTACACTGTGCTTGAAGAGGGTCCAGGATACAAGGTGAAGAGGGTTACAGTCCTGCCCCACAAGAGACTCAGCCTTCAGATGCACTACCACAGGAGCGAGCACTGGATAGTGATCAAGGGGATGGCCAAGGTCACCAAGGGCGACGAGGTCTTCTTCCTCAGACCGCAAGAAAGCACATTCGTCCCTCCTGGGGTTGTTCACAGGCTTGAAAACCCAGGAAAGATTCCATTAGAGGTTATAGAGGTTCAAAACGGGGAGTACATCGAGGAAGACGACATCGTAAGGATCGAGGACGACTACAAGAGGGAACAGGAGCCATAACGCCAAATACGCGCTCAGAACACGGCGGTTTTAGTTGTTTATATTGATTCATAATTGTGTGGAAATCAGATCAGATTTTTCCAACTCACCAAAAAGCGTTGGATAAATGGTCAATTTTTTTAATATTCGGAACCTTTGGAACGGGGATCTAAATGAGCAGAGATCAAGCTATCGGCGGTCTCCTAATGCTTGGTTCTATAGTTATCTGCGCACTCTATGTCTATGCAGTCTTCCTATGTAGTCCAGAGATCGCCTTGCTGGTGCTGAAGCTCACTGGCACCGTCGCGGTTCTGGGAGTCTTCGGCATCTTGGCGTGGATAGGCTACACCTTGGCGACGACCCCGCCACCTCCTCCGATAGAGGAGCTAGAGAAGGAACTCGAAAAAGAACTGAAGGAGATAGAGAAAGAAGAGGAGGAGAAGGAAGAAAAGGAAAAATAGACGCTCAAATCATGATCCAGCGTGAAGAATCTGAAAACACCGTCAGAAAACAGCAAACCAACCGTATTATTGAGAATTCCTTCGATCTAGTCCTTCCATTCTCTTTTATTATCGAGCGGATATAGAAGACGTGCCTAAGTTGAACACATCTTTAAAGGAAAACTGGAATAAATTTTAACTGCATTATGAAGAAGGCTGTCATAACTGGAGGAGCTGGCTTCATAGGGTATTGGACTGCAAGGCGTCTTATAGAAGAGGGATTTGAAGTAAAAATCCTCGATAATCTCCACACAGCCAGGATGTCTGATAAGATAAGAGACCTAGGCCTGGATATAATTAAAGTAGACATAAGAGATATGGAAGCCCTTAAAAACGCATTTGAAGGTTCAGATTATGTTTTGCACCTTGCTGCTTTGCTTAGCGTTGAGGAATCTTCAGAAAAACCTTTGTTATACCATGAAATTAACGTGACTGGAACCCTAAATGTCCTTAGGGCAGCGTTGGAAACCGGAGTTGAAAAGGTGATCTACGCCTCAACAGCAGCCGTCTACGGTCCTTCTGATGAACTCCCGATAAAGGAAGATCATCCAACCAATCCTATTTCCTTCTATGGCGTGACGAAGCTTGCTGGTGAAGCCTATTGCTCCTTGTTTTATAGAACCTACGGCCTAAAGACGATAATACTACGATACTTCAATGCATACGGGCCAGGGCAATCTCAGGAATATGCTGGGGTCATAAAGAGGTTCATCGAGAGGATTAAGCATGGAAAGCCTCCAGTGATATATGGGGACGGCTATCAGACCAGAGACTTCGTGCATGTTGAAGATATCGCTAATGCGAACTTCATTGCTTTCATCAGCAATGTAGACTTTGGAATATTCAATATAGCAAGTGGAAAATCGATAACTATACTTGATCTGGCAAAGATGATCCTAGATCTCATGGATTCTAACCTTCAACCGGTCTTTGCTCCATCCAGAAAAGGGGACATAAGGCACAGCTTGGCAGACATACGCAAAGCCAAAGAAATACTAGGATTTGAGCCTCAGATAGATTTAAGGTCAGGAATAAGGAAGTTGATTGAAGAAGGAACTTAGATGCTTGTGAATTCTATTGTTA
>QMVZ01000200.1 GCA_003661365.1 Thermoproteota archaeon
AGCTTCTTCCCCTTGTTAGAACCGCCGTAAACTCTAAACCAGAAGGCTACGAAAGATTTAGAGAAGCATGTAAGGTAGCGGTTATAGGAAACGCTGCAGATCCGGATATCTTAGGTCACGAATACGATGTTTCCAGCGTTATTAATTTATTATCACACGAGGATTTTGCAATAGATCACACAAAGAATGCATATTACTTGGTTCAGGGCAAAAAAGTGATGATAATAGCGGATAATGCTGGAGAAATAGCGTTCGACATAATCTTGGTCGAACAACTCAAAAAGATGGGATGTAAGGTAGTTGTAGCCGTCAAAGCGAAGCCAATATTGAATGATGCGACTATTGAGGATGCGTTCGCCGTTGGAATGAATGAGGTAGCGGACAAGTTAATAACCACGGGCTCAGATGTCATAGGTCTCTTTTTAAACGCTGTGTCCGGGGAGTTCTTAGCAGAATTGGAACTTTGCGATGTTATAATAGCAAAGGGAATGGGGTGTTATGAATCGATAACAGAGCAAGAAATTGAGAAGCCAGTTCTTATATTGTTCAAAGCAAAGTGCGATCCAGTTGCAGAAGACGTAGGAGTAAGAAGAGGAGATAACGTGGCACTTCTCATTAGTTAGATAGGTGCACAACAAAACTCTCTTCTTTTGAACGATTATCTCTCACTATAGGACTGGCTGGACTGGTTTCTAGGGTAAAAATGATAAAAGCCAAGGCATGAACAGGACCTTGAAATGGACAGCAAACAGCTGACAAAGAGGTTCAGAAGAGAAAACCTGTGGGTTATGGCATCGGTTGCATTCATCAATGGCCTTTACCTAGGTATGTTTACGGTAGTTCAGCAACCATTCATGCTAAAACTAGGAGCATCAATGTCTTTCATAGGGCTATTAATGAGCATAGGAGGCATGGGAGGGATCCTTACCACAATAGTACAGCCGATCTCTGGTAGTCTTTCGGACGCAATTGGTAGAAAACCGTTTTTGATAACGGCCAGAATTCTTACCTTGGCGGGGCTTTTTTCGTACCTTCTCGCCTCGATAACACTCGACTGGTTGTTTCTTTTACCTGCAACGGTACTTACGGGAATTTCGGCGATATCTTTGCCGGTTTGGGATGCAACAGTCGCGGAATCCGTTGAACCAGGAGAAAGGGGAACGGCTTACAGCATCATGATGTTCTTTTCAACTCTGCCAGGGATATTTACCAGACCTCTGGGAGGCTACATAGCAGATAAGTACGGTTACACCCCTATTTTCATGTTATCTATTGTGTTAGAGTTCTCATGCTTTCTGATTTTGATTTTACTTTTCAGAGAAACAATAGTTTCTAAAAAAGATGGACTTAGCCTATCAGAGATCATAAAGAGATCTCTAATTCCACCAAAAACCGAGATAAGATTCTATCTCCTTATAGCTATAGATGCCTTCGTTTGGGGAATGGTAATTTCAATCCTCCCTGGAATGCTAACAGACGCCTACAGCTTATCTAATCTAGAATTAGGAATAATGTTGACGGTCTTTTCGATTGTTTGGGCCCTCAGTCAGCTGCCAGTTGGTAAACTAATTGATAGGTTTGGATCAAAACACTTTCTTCTCCTTTCAGAAGGTCTTGGTGTGGTTGCCATGGTCTTGTTCCTGAAATCACACACTCTCATGAAACTTTTGATTGCTCAGGGTATATGGGGTCTCTCGATGTCTACGTGGATTCCTAGCCTTATGTCTTACATAGCAGAGAGATCAGATGATAGAAGTAGAGCTGGATCATTAGGTAGGATAAATGCTGTGAGGGGAATACTTTCCTTCCCAGCTCCTACCGTCGGAGGGATTCTCTACGATAAATTTGGACTGTTAGGCCCAATTTTACCTACGATAGCTGGTGGATTAATAGTAATTGCCCTAATGATAGAAATTTTGAAATGAAGATGACATTCAATTATTGTATGTTGTCCCACTTAAGTAAGGATGAATTTATTTAGCTTCTTCTATTTCCTTTAACATTTCTAGGTCCTTCTCTATGAGGGGTTTCAGTTTCTTGTAAAGTTCTGGATTCTTCTCTCTTATCTCTTCGAGCTTAAACGTTGCATCAATTATTCTATATTTATCAACTCTAATCCAGCTCCTAACTATGTGCTTTCTCAACCAAGTCAAAAGCCCGCCAATCTGATCTATAAGATCAGAAAATACCGAAGATGTAGATTCAAGCAACATGAATACAAGCTTCCTTATCCTAAGGGATAGGAAGAAGTTGAGCAGATAAACGGATCCAACAAACAACAGTACAACATCCAGTCTATAAGCTAGCCAAGTTCCAGGAATTAATACCTCTGTTTTAAGGTTCTTAATTAAGAGATATGAGACAAAAGCTAGTATTCCGAAGAACAGATCGATAACAAGACCAATTCCAACCAGGGTGAAGATAAACCAACTTAGGACAATGAAGCTTAGGCTATAAATGAAAACCTGGGGCCGTATGAAATAGAAACTGAAAAGTATCAATAAGCAAGTAAACGCGGTAAAAAGAGCCCTAAAAGCACCTAAGAACGTTATTTTTCCCCTATACAACTTCAGTTCAGAAAGGGCTATAATCGTCAAAGAGAAGAGAATCCCTGCGTCTGCAACCTCAACCAACATCTCTGAGCTAAGAAGAGACATTGAGAATAGCGTTAGAAGGGTGAACAACCAGCTATACCGAGCAATTTTCTTTGGAACAATTTCGTCTTTCGCTAACTCAGCTAAATGTCTTGAAGCTGCCAAATAAGATGGAGTAAGAGTTGTAACGGCTGCTAACATAAATATAGCTGAATTTAAGGCCAAAGGAGCACCACCAAATCGTTGAGCCACCTCTAGAGGTGGTATCTCCCCTGTAAGACTGAATTTCGATAGCACCACAGAATAGATAAGGAATATCCCTATAGAAACTATAACGGTAGCTTCCATGGCAAGGGGAACGAACCTGCTTCTGTCTATCTTTCTTCCTATAATGCTGACGTCACGCTTAGTGTCAGCTACAAGAGCCTGAATTTCTTGAAAACCAAAAAGAACAAGATATATGTATCCTGCTGTGAAAATTGTGCTTGAAAAATCAGGAAGATTCCGAAGTCTCTCGATTGGACTGTAATCACCTGGCATCTTGACGAAGAAGAAGAGCGTTCCGAATAGAAGTGCTAAGAAAGCAATTATAGAGATTACTTGGGCCTTTGCGACTTTTCTCTTCTTTTTACTTTCATACCTTAACAGGAAATATAGCCAGTAAGTGAACAGGAGCCCAATTAAAGCTATAGCATAGTAT
>QMVZ01000201.1 GCA_003661365.1 Thermoproteota archaeon
AGCTATAGGAATCCCCTTAAGCGCATTATCCGTGGGCTACAGCTCTGACTTCTTTTAAAGCAAGGAAATAAAAGCTGCGGCAGAAGAAATGCTGGAGGAAGTAGAGTGAAAGCCATGTTTAATACTTCTCTGAGAGAGTTCTGAGCTCTCTTTTTCCCGCCTTTACTCATTCTAGCTCAGAGAAAAGGGAGCCTTATAATTTTTCAGGGTTGAAGATCTCAACAGCCGTTATCTCTCCTGTACCGATCTCTCGAAGGATATGGATTTGAGGATGCATTGGCTCCCCAACCTCGCCTTCCTTAGGTCTTTTATACCTAATACACAGGAGTTCCAGCTCTGGTTCCAGGGTTAACTCTAAAACTCTTCTTGGAAGTTTTATTCCGGCCAATTCTTCAGCCTTTCCAAGAATTTTTTTAATATCAAGCTCTAGAAGAGACGTTGCAGCCATTTCTTCCTCCCCAACCTCTCATATGTCTTCTGGCTTATTAAGTAAGAGGTCCTGACAATTTTCTCTTTAACTATCACATTGAGGTAGAGATCATTGATCTTTCTTAGGAAGTACTTGACGTTTGAAGCATAGCGCGCGCTAAGGTTGGATGCTTATAAGAGACCCTCTTGCCTAGCACTGGAAAAATAAGGCATCATACTTCACGCCCTTCTTGGTAACACCTTATTTAGTTCGAGATCTTTCGCGTTTTTGATGAGATATTAAGAGTTGGAAGGAACCAAAGCAGCACTTGGCTAGATCTAAGTAAATTTAGCTTAATAAGTGAAGATCAAATATTTACTACCTAAGTGATTTGATCGAGTTTTACAGCAAAATAGGGTTTTCAATACTGAGGAAAAAATGGAAAAGCTCAGGGACATCGTTTACCTCTTAAAGTTCTTTAAGAGGAGGAGGGCTATGATTGAATGGATCCGAAGATATGAATATGGGAGGGGAGAAGTAGGTGGTTTAAGAGGGATAGACCTCTTACCCTAAAGGAAGCATTGAAGGAGTATGAGAGGTTCCTTTCCTCGAGGAGGTAGATGGATCCTTTTAAACAGCTATCATATGTAATTTCTCTTCCTGCAGGCTTCCAGGGCTTCTCCACAACTTCCCGTCCCCGATCTTTTTAAGTTCTTCGAAGACCTTCAAGAGGAAGACCAACTGATTAGAGAGGACATGTTTATATCATGAATATGTATACATCATTAAAATGTCTACAAAAGTGCTATCCGTTAGGGTGAGGAGGGAACTGAAGGAAAAGGCAGAGAGAATGGGGATAAACATAAAGGAAGTCGTAGAGAGGGCTTTAGAGAAAGCAATATTCGAGAAAAGGGAGGAACTATTGAGAAGATCTCTGAAAGAGTTCAGGGAGTCTATGGAAGGGCTTCCCGAGGCTGAGTGGGTAAAGGCGATAAGGAAGGCAAGGGATGAACGTTGAAACCCACCTTCTTACTGGATGCTTCAGCTCTTTATCCTCTATCTAGGATGGATGGAGCTGAGAAGGTGGCTGTAAGAAGCGTTGTCTTGGACCTCACCCTGTACGAAGCTGGAAATGCGGTGTGGAGGGATTACAGAAGAGGAGTTATTTCAGACTGGAAGGCACCTATAAAGGCGCTGGAGGATATTTTTCACCTTGTCTCTGTGCAGAGGATTGACCCCAAGAACCTCTTAGAGATAGAGGAACTTTCGGTTGCGACAGGGCTGACCTTCTACGACTCAGCGTACCTACATTATACCAAGAAGCTTGGCCTGAAGCTTGTAACAGAGGACTCCACATTGGCTGAGAAGGCGGGAGAACTCGCCATAAGCGCTAGAGAGGCTTTGGATATGGTTAGATAGGTATCTGAAAAATAGAACTCTAAACTCTTCGCTAGGCTTGGGCAACTATAACCAAGTCACAACCCCATCATCCTTCCAGTGTGTTCATGATATTCGTGGTAAGAAAATGTAGGTGAACTCACGCGGTCTAGAGTGATCTAGAGGATTTGCTTAAGGAGCTTAGAATGGAGGGAGAGACATATGACATAATAAGGAGGCTGATAGAGCTGCCAAAGATTTAGAAAAGAGGTCTTAGTAGAATAACCTTCTCCTAGGGGGTTTAGCTTCCAGGCTAGAGCTTCAAGGTTCAGCTGAAATTGCTTAGGGGCAGCTCACAGCAGCGATATCCTCTCTACCTCCTCAATTACATCGAAGTCCTCGTCGTCGCTTATGAGCTTCTTTACGTTCTTGTTTATCGCTGAGGCAACGTGAATAGCGTCACATGGTTTAAGCATGTACCCATCCATTAGACTTTGGGCCGTGCTCAATATCCTTCTATCCACATCCACGAACTGCAAGTTTGGGAATGCCAGCAATTTCCTGCCTTGGTTTATCCCGTCTTCTCTACCCAGCACTCTGCTCACAACCCACACCACTTCATCACAGGTAAGTGTGGACGTATACGCAAGCAGTTCTCCTCTCTCTATCTTCATCAGTATTTCTTTTGATTTCTTAGCTTTCTTCTGAGCCTTAGAGCTGTAGATCACGGGATATATGAAGACATTTAAGTCAATGTAGGCCATAATCCTCAGAAACCTCCTCAAGGATGATTTTCTTCAAATCCACAGGTTTCTTTAGTTTGGGTGAGCGCGTGGAGATGTAGTACTCCGTGTAGCTTCCCTCTATCTTGGGTTTTGTTATGACTACTTCATCTCCTCTGACCTCTATCATGACCTCGACTCCTGGGTGCAAGCCTAGGGCGTCCCTTATCGGTTTAGGTATTAGGATCTGCCCCTTTGGATCTATCCTCTTCCTCGGCATCCAGTTGAGGAACTACTAAGGCTAGTTTCAGGTTGCATGCAGTCCATTGCCTTCGACCTTTCCCAATCTTTGAGGAACGAGCAACCATCCCAGAACTGTAGTTCAGGATAAAGGAGACCAGGGCAATTTGAGCAATTATGCGGAGCCTTTTTGAACTGATCACTTCCTGCTAGAGGGCACCTCACCTCTTCACGCATCCCCTCGATCAGTCCTTTTACCTGAATTGCTATCGATAGATCAATGTAGAAGCCTAGGACAATGTAGTTCTCTGGGTTCCAGTTTAGGACGTACCTTCTCTTACCTATCCTGTCAAAGACGACGGTTGGAAGCCTTTTTGCGACCGAAATAAGGAAATCGAGGAGCTCTCCACATGTACTTGGCCTCTCTCCCTTTATCAGGGAGGAGATGTAATTTGATCTCTCATTTCCTATAGAGTCAAGCGATGAGGACGCCTCTTTAACGATGTCTTCTATGTCTATGCCAAAGTGTTCTAATGGAG